>NZ_CAXSVC010000007.1:0-242446 GCF_964240755.1 Bacteroides sp. HPS0048
CGAGACAATATTAAGAAATTTATTCTTATTAACGTTCATAAAGAACTATGTTTTCCATGGCAAAGATAATGGTAGAGGAAAAAGCCACTTACATACGACACTAATAGTCAGGCATTTACAATCCTCATTCTTTGTAATATTTTTCCACCTTGCAAGCTATCCTATCTTTCCATTTTCACACCGTTTCTATATCTCTAAATCATTACAAAAAGATAAATATAATCATTTCAAGATGAGAGCAACTCAGAATGATATCATTTCCAATTAATACAGATTAAGTTTGCTTTTTTCTGCAAAAATGTTATCTTTGTGGATAGGTAATGTGTATAACATTATTTTCATATGCTCACAATGATTAAATTATAGATAAATAAATTGTTTAATCTTTTAAAGTTTGCATTATGGAAAAGAATAAAATTGGCTTAAATGCAGGAAAAGTGTGGCGCATCTTAAATGAAAAAGGTGAACTTTCCATGTTCGATTTGTGCCATGAGCTGGGTTTGACGTTTGAAGATGTAGCTCTTGCTATTGGTTGGCTGGCCAGAGAAAGCAAAGTGTTATTAAGAAAAAAAGAGGGAATGCTTTTTGCAAGCATTGAGAATGTTGAATTTTCTTTTGGCTAAAGTGGAAACTAAATTACATTTAAAGTGGAAATCTGCTTTATGATCTACACTACTAAAAATTTAATAAAGCGGATATGTGGGGATATTTGCGTTTAAAATATTGTTACTTTTGATTCAGCTCCATTACACACTCAATAACAAACAGACTACATAACAGAGCTAAATCAAAACTGTCTCTTAGCGTTCTATAGTGAAAGTAAAACGCCACCAAAAGAATCAATCTTGTGGCATCAACACCACTCCCAACTTTTTCTTACCATCCATCTTCACTACTATTGGTTTTTCAAACCGCACATGCCGCAAGAATTTCGTTTCTTCAACAGCAGGCTGTGCGTTCAGGAAGTCCTGATTATAAACACCGTCATTCATAAAAGCATTAATAGTGAAATAGCCCACTCCAAACGAAGTAAGGTTCTGGAAGAAGTGTGTTCCCTGACTGGGATCTACCCGATAGTTCGTCAGCCCGGCTTCCACAATGACACGGGCAGCAGAAATATGCGGCCACTTCACCGGAATGCCGAGCCAGGTATCACTACTTCCCCATCGTCCGGGTCCAACCAGTACATAATTCTTCCCTTCGTTTAAGAACTGCTGATTCATCTTTTCTATCTCCCAGGCGATAGCCTGATTATTGGAAGCACTGTATCCGTCGGTCTTAACATAAATGATATCACACACTTCATTCATGATTCCGTGTCCTAATGAGTTGTTAGAACGCAGAATGACATCTTCATCCGGAATAGCGGTGAGATCTTCGTCAAGCATCTCTTTTGTATCGACAATGGGACGAATCTGCAACAAGTAGAATGTACCCGTCTTATCTTGTTCACGACTCAAAGTAGCAGCAAACTCTATCTCTACAGGGCGACGCATCTCCTGTTCGCTATGTTTCAAAACCAATTGCAGGATACGAGCCAAAGGGAATACATCATGTTGCAGAATATTGGCAAACGTGATCACTTTGCGTCCGCCCGGATACAATCCATCGCGGATCACCTGATCATAAGGATCATAAGTAGAAGCAATGTAACGCAACGCACCATCTTTTTCCGCCTCTTTCACATGAAGTTTCAGCAGATTGAATCCGTCATCAATAGAAAAGTCTTCTCCTGCATTTTTAAGATCGAGCGCATAAAAGCGGGTTTGCGTCTCCTTTAAAGCTATTTCCATTTCACTGGTCTGTAATACCTGATTGGGGTGATAGGGAGAGAAACGAAGCGTCATTCCGCCATCCACAATGTATTTACCAAGCCCAAGAGCGAGATTGACCGTACCCTCTTCCGCTTTCTCATCTCCTATCGGATAGTAATTGAGCGAACGGGCCACACCGGACATAGACGGATAATAGCGGTCGCCATACTGGTTACCCACCACTTCTTGCAGGATAACAGCCATCTTCTCCTGATCGATCACATTGGAGGTAGCCTGCATATATGCTTTACTGTCTTTGAAATAGACAGATGCATACACCCCTTTGATAGCATCGGAAAGCATACGGAGCATCTCGTACTTATCATCCAGATAAGGAATCATATAAGTATTGTAAATCCCGGCAAATGGCTGATAATGGGAATCTTCCAACAATGAAGAGGAACGAATGGCAATAGGCGACTTCACCACATCAAAAAAAGTGAAAAAGTCTTCTACCAGTCTGTCCGGCAACTTTGCTTTCAGAAAGTATTTCAGAATCACGTCATCATCGGCGTCAGAAAGAGCTATCTGATATAGATTATTGATGTCCATAAATTCATCAAAGACATCCGTACAGAGTACTACCGTCTTCGGGATGGCAACACGGGCATTCTCAAATTCTTCAAATTCAGGATGACGCTTCACCATATTATCAATGAAAGCCAGTCCACGTCCCTTGCCTCCCAAAGACCCATCACCGATACGGGCAAAATTGGAATAACGGTCGAAACGGTCGCGCTTAAAAACAGCCACCACTCCCTGATTTTTCATCTTACGATACTTCACAATGGCTTCGAAGATAATCCGCCGGTGAGCATCTACATCCTGCAAGCTATTCCAGGTGATAGGTTTAAGGAATTCCGCCACGGGAAACATAGCCCGCGAATACAGCCAGCGCGATACATGATTGCGTGAAATGTGATACAAAAATGATTCGGCCGGAACAGCAAAAAGAATATTTTGCAGCTCTTTCAGGTTCCGCACGCGGGCAATCTCCTCTCCCGTTTCGGGGTTACGAAAGACAAAATCTCCGAAACCAAAATTGTCAGAAACAATACGGCGCAGATCCACATCCATTTTCTTGGAATTCTTATCAATAAAACTGGCACCATATTTGGCTGCATAGGAAGAATTCTCCGATTCGGACGACTGGATAATAAGGGGCACGAACGGATCTTCTTTTCGTATGGCAGCACAAAGTTTAATACCTGCCAACCCATCCTTCTCCCCACGCTCTACACGAGGAAACCGCACATCGGTAATCACCCCAAGTATATTGTTTTTATATTTTTCATACAGAGTAATAGCCTCTTCATACGTACGTGCCAGTACTATTTTAGGACGTCCACGCATACGCAAAGTACGCTGATGAGCATTCAGGGCCTCAGTAGAAAACTCCTGGCTCTGCTTCAGGACGAACTTATACAGGTTGGGTAACACCGAAGAGTAGAAACGGATGCCGTCTTCCACCAGTAAAATAAGCTGTACTCCTACTTCTGCCACATCGTGCTCCAAATTCATCTTATCCTCTATCAACTTAATGATAGATACCAGCAGATCGGTATTGCCCAGCCAGCAGAACACATAATCAAATGCGCTCAGATCTTCATCGGCAATACGTGCTGTAATACCATGACTGAAAGGAGTAAGAATGACAATAGGAATGTGCTCATACAAACTCTTGATATGACGCCCGATATCAAAACTGTCATTATCTCCCGTACCCGGCATACAAATAACAAGATCAAATGTCATACTTGCAAGCAGTGCCAAAGCCTCCTCTTCTGTAGAAACCTGCGAAAAACGGGGAGGATAACGAAGCGACAAGGAAGTATATTCGTTAAAAATTTTTTCATCAATACGCCCGTCATCTTCAAGCATAAAAGCGTCATACGGATTGGCTATCAACAGGACATTGAAAATACGCCGCGTCATCAAATTGGCAAACTGCGTATCTTTGAAATAAAGCTGATTTAATTTGTATTTACTGAGCATGGATTTCCTGTAGTTAAAAATTGAAAGACAAAATTCGCCTTTTTTATCCGGAAATGCAAATGAATTTTATAGAATTAAAGGTGGTTATTTCACCGCTTCTGTATATATTTGTACTTTTCTCACTACAAACAACTATTTATAATGAAAAAAACAGTCTTATTATTAAGTGGAATTATGGTCATGTCATGTACATCCCAACAAAAAAAATTGGTCTACCCGGAAACGACAAAAGTAGACACAATAGATGTGTACTTCGGTACAGAAGTACCCGACCCTTATCGCTGGCTGGAGAATGATACCAGTGCTGCTACCGCCGCCTGGGTAGAAGCAGAAAACAAAGTGACAAACGCATACCTTGCTCAAATACCTTTCCGTGAGCAACTGCTGAAACGCTTAACCGATCTGGCTAATTATGAGAAAATAGGTACTCCGTTCAAGAAACATGGAAAATACTATTTTTATAAAAATGACGGATTGCAAAACCAGAGTGTATTATATGTACAAGACTCATTAGACGGAGAAGCCCGTGTTTTTCTGGATCCGAACCAATTATCAGATGATGGTACGGTAGCACTCACCAGCCTCTCTTTTTCCAACGATGGTAAATATACAGCTTATACCATTTCGCGTAGTGGTTCGGACTGGTCCGAGATCTATGTAATGGATACCGCCACAGGCAAATTGCTCGAAGATCATATTAACTGGGCCAAGTTCACAGGAGCAGCCTGGCAAAAGGATGGATTTTATTATAGCGCATACGATGCTCCGGCAAAAGGTAAAGAATTCTCTAATGTCAATGAAAACCATAAGATATATTACCATAAAATCGGTACTCCGCAAGCTGAGGATAAGCTAATATACGAGAATCCCGCATATCCGAAACGTTTCTATTCGGCCGGCACAAGTAAAGATGAACGCATTCTCTTTATATATGAATCGGGAGCCGGAAGAGGAAACAACTTATTTATAAAGGATTTAAAAAAATCAAATGCACCACTTATACAGTTGACTACTGACTTTGATTACCAATATTCTCCGATAGAGGTTATCGGTGACAAAATGTATATATTTACCAATTACGGTGCTCCGAAAAACCGGATTATGGTGGCTGATATCAACAATCCAATATTGGAAAACTGGACAGAACTTGTACCCGAATGCAGCAACGTTCTTTCCGATGCAGAAATAATTGGTGGTAAACTCTTTCTGACTTACGACAAAGACGCATCCAACCACGCTTATGTCCATGATCTTAATGGGAAAAGATTACATGAAATCAAACTCCCCTCATTAGGTTCCATAAGTTTCAGCGGCACCAAAGATGATAAAGAATGCTTTTTTGGTTTTACTTCATTTACTACTCCCGGAGCCACCTATAAATATGATATGGATACAAATACTTATGAACTGTATCGTGCTCCGAAAGTAAAGTTCAACCCGGACGAATTCATAACCGAACAGATCTTCTTCCCCAGTAAAGACGGTGTTATGATTCCGATGTTCCTTACATATAAAAAAGACTTGAAGAGAGATGGGCAAAACCCGGTATTTCTTTATGGATACGGAGGGTTTGGCATTAGCCTCAACCCGGGATTCAGCATCAACCGCATTCCATTCCTTGAAAATGGAGGTATTTATGCACAGGTAAACCTGCGGGGTGGTAATGAATACGGTGAAGAGTGGCACGTTGCCGGTACTAAGATGGAAAAGCAAAATGTGTTCAATGATTTTATATCTGCCGCCGAATTCCTTGTTAACAATGAGTATACCAATCCGGATAAAATAGCCATCGTAGGTGGTTCAAACGGTGGTTTGCTGGTAGGTGCCTGTATGACGCAACGCCCCGAACTGTTCAAAGTAGCCATTCCGCAGGTGGGAGTTATGGATATGCTCCGATATCATAAGTTTACTATCGGCTGGAACTGGGCCAGTGATTATGGAACAAGTGAAGACAGCAAAGAGATGTTCGAATACCTTAAAGGATACTCTCCACTACATAATCTGAAACCTGGTACGAAGTATCCGGCAACCATGGTTACTACTGCCGATCATGACGACCGAGTAGTTCCGGCCCATTCATTCAAATTTGCAGCTACTTTGCAGGAGTGCAATGACGGTACTAATCCAACCCTTATCCGCATCGATAGCAAAGCCGGACACGGAGCGGGGAAACCAATGACAAAAGTACTGGAAGAGCAAGCCGATATATACGGATTTATTATGTATAATTTGGAAATGAATCCAACAACACTTTAAATAATTTACGATTAGACGATTTACAATTTACGATTGGGATTACATTTATTTGCAAGTAATTTCAATCGTAAATCGTAAATCGTCTAATTGTAAATTTCCGGATCGTCTAATCGTAAATCCCTTCCTACTTTTGTCATTTTATCATTATTTAATCAAAATATCACCATAAAAAAGAGGTTTATAGAAAAGTTTTCCTATATTTGCAGTGTCAGTAGCTGACATTTTATCAGAATAAACCTTTTAAAACATAGTATTATGAACATTCAGAAAATTATGTCCTCTCTTGAGGCGAAACATCCCGGTGAATCTGAGTACCTTCAGGCAGTCAAAGAAGTACTTCTCTCTATTGAAGATATATACAATCTGCATCCGGAGTTCGAAAAAGCCAAAATAATAGAAAGACTTGTCGAACCGGATCGTATCTTTACGTTTCGTGTAACATGGGTAGATGATAAAGGTGAAGTACAAACCAATTTAGGCTATCGTGTACAGTTCAATAATGCTATCGGCCCGTATAAAGGCGGTATCCGTTTCCATGCATCTGTAACCCTTTCTATTTTGAAGTTCCTGGGCTTCGAACAAACATTCAAAAACGCATTGACTACCCTGCCGATGGGTGGTGGTAAAGGTGGTTCAGACTTCTCTCCCCGTGGAAAGAGCGATGCCGAAATCATGCGTTTCTGTCAGGCTTTTATGCTCGAATTATGGCGCCATATAGGTCCGGATATGGATGTACCTGCCGGTGATATAGGTGTAGGAGGCCGCGAAGTTGGTTATATGTTTGGTATGTATAAAAAGCTGACACGCGAACATACTGGCACTTTCACCGGTAAAGGTATGGAGTTCGGCGGTTCCCGTATCCGTCCCGAAGCTACCGGCTTTGGTGCCTGCTATTTCGTTCAGCAAATGCTGAAAGATAAAGGAACCAGTTTTGAAGGTAAAACAGTAGCCATCTCCGGTTTCGGTAATGTAGCATGGGGTGCTGCTATTAAAGCTACAGAATTAGGTGCCAAAGTGGTTACCATTTCCGGTCCTGACGGCTACATCTATGACCCGGATGGTATTTCCGGTGAGAAAATAGACTATATGCTCGAACTGCGTGCCAGCGGCAATGACATTGTAGCTCCTTATGCCGAAGAATATCCGAATGCAACTTTCTACCCGGGTAAAAAACCTTGGGAACAGAAAGTAGATATCGCTATGCCTTGCGCCACTCAGAATGAAGTGAACGAAGAAGACGCCAAACAATTGGTTGCTAACGGAGTGATGTGTGTAGGTGAAGTGTCTAATATGGGATGCCGCCCCGAAGCTATCGATACATTCCTTGCTGCACGTATCATGTATGGTCCGGGTAAGGCAGTCAATGCTGGAGGTGTAGCAACTTCCGGCCTTGAAATGACTCAAAATGCAATGCATATCTCCTGGACTTCAGAAGAAGTAGATAAGAATCTGCATCAGATTATGAACGATATTCACGCCCAATGCGTAAAATATGGTACTGAAAGTGACGGTTATATCAATTATATGAAAGGTGCCAACATTGCAGGATTCATGAAAGTGGCTCATGCGATGCTTGGACAAGGAATTATTTAAGATTTACGATTGGACAATTTACTATTTACGATTGGTATTACATCTATTTATTCACAAGTAACTTCAATCGTAAACGGTAAATCGTCTAATCGTAAATCTCCGGATTGTTTAATCGTAAATAGAAAAACTTTGTTTAGTTGTATTTGTATTTGTGGTTTGCGCTACTCTCCTCCTGGGACAGGACGTGGGTAGCGCACTTTTTTACCGGAAGGTTTCATTTTCAACTAAAATAGCCTAACTTTGCATCTCAAAATCAAAACATAATAATGAGATGTTACAACCGGAATTAAAACTGCGCCGCGATAAAATACGCTGGCTAATGGCTCAACAAGGCATTGATGCCGCACTAATCACTTGTAATGTAAACTTGCTCTATACGTATGGCCGCGTTGTCAGCGGATATTTATACTTACCTCTTAACGCTCCCGCCCGCTTATTTGTAAAACGTCCCAACAATATATCGGGAGAACATATCTTCTCTGTCCGCAAGCCGGAACAGATCATAGATATCCTGAAAGAGGAAAAATTGCCTATGCCAACCAAACTGATGCTCGAAGGTGACGAACTGCCCTATACAGAATATGTACGCCTGGCTGCCATGTTTCCCGATATAGAAGTTGTTAATGGTACCCCGCTTATCCGCCAGGCACGGAGTATAAAGACAGCCATCGAAATAGAATTGTTCCGTCGTTCGGGAATTGCACATGCCAAAGCATACGATCGGATTCCTTCTGTCTATCGTCCGGGAATGACTGATCGCGAATTTTCCATCGAAATTGAACGCTTGATGCGCCTGGAAGGATCATTAGGTATTTTCCGCGTATTCGGTCAAAGTATGGAAATCTTTATGGGAAGCGTACTGACTGGTGATAACGCTGCTGCACCTTCTCCCTACGACTTTGCTTTGGGAGGTGAAGGGCTCGATCCGGCACTGCCGGGAGGAGTGAATGGCTCTCCGCTGAAAGAAGGCCAAAGCGTAATGGTAGATTTAGGTGGTAACTTCAACGGATATATGGGCGATATGAGCCGCGTGTTCTCTATTGGTAAACTAAGTGAAAAAGCCTATGCCGCACATCAGGTTTGTCTGGATATACAAAACGAGGTTGCTTCACTGGCTAAGCCCGGAGCTGTATGTGAAGATTTGTATAACACTGCCATTGAGATGGTTACCAAAGCCGGATTTGCAGAAAACTTCATGGGCATCAGCCAACAGGCACGTTTCATCGGTCATGGCATTGGATTGGAAATTAACGAAATGCCTGTAATTGCACCACGTATGAAACAAGAGCTGGAACCAGGTATGGTATTTGCTTTAGAGCCCAAAATCGTTCTACCAGGTGTCGGTCCTGTTGGTATTGAAAACTCATGGGCTGTCACCAGCGAAGGAGTTGAAAAACTGACGATCTGTAATGAAGAAATTATTGAACTCTGAAATAGTGATTAGTGAGTAGTGATAAGTGATTAGTAGGCTGCGCATCATGCCGCACGGTACTAATCACTTATCACTACTCACTAATCATTCCTCACTACTCCTCCATCTGAGTTTCCAACCTTAAATTCTCCCACTCCGTCCATGTAGGAGAAACCATGCACTGCGGCTCCTGTATTTTACCAATCATGGCAGTTGCTTTTTTCACGGCAGCACTGGTTTTCTCAAAGAGTTCTTTCATTGAAAGGTTTCCTTTTGCATCCTTAATCGTTTTAATCAGGAAGTAAGTATAATAGCCCTGCTTTTTATCGTGATAAACACTTGAGGTCTGATCACCACTACTCGAAGAGAAACTCAAAGTGTTACCCTGAGGCAATCCTACTTTCGGCACTACGCGTACTCCTTTCTGTGCAAGCAGCGGAGCAGCACTCTTATAGCCACCACTGAAACAAGCATCGAGAAATACGTACGCACCCTTCACCGGATAAGTAGCCAATTCTTTATATAACTCAGCCAACGAGATACCCAAGCGGATATTTTTACCGGTAATATCTACAGGCAACAAATAGGGTTCTTTGGTTGCTTCGTCATTATTGCCATGTCCCGAATAATAGAATATCAGCTCCGCTTCCGGATCAGTACTTGCCATATTTACCAGCCAATCCAGTTGCTCATGCATCATACCGGCTGTAGCATTAGGCACCACCTTTATCTGATTATCGGGCACACCGAATGTACGAATACAATACTCACGAAATACCATGGCATCATTCACGGCATAAGGTACATTGATTTCTGCATTGGCACCGGTCATGCTATAATCTTCATTACCAATAATCAATGCATAACGATGACGGTTTACAGCACCTACCGGAATATCTTCCATCAATTCACTCTTAAAAGTAAGCGAGAAGTCTTTGGCAACAGCCTTACGCGCAATAACATTTCCGCTTAAATTCATGGTACTTGCCGCAGTAAGGTAATCACCCACTTTCACTTTATATGCTTCATTCAGAAAAGCCGAACGCGTAGATTCAGTCACTGCCAGCATCACTGCCACAGAATCCTCATCGAAACGTTTATTCACGAGAAAACCATAGTCCAGTGTCGCCACATCACCCGGAGCAATACTATCAATGGTCATTTCCGGACTATCCGTAGTATAGACATTCTTCGGCAGTGTAAAATTCAGTTTTACGTTATGCGCTGTTTTTGTTCCGAAGTTCTGTACGGCAATTGTCAGTTTACCATTCTTACCCAAAGTGATCGAAGATCCCTCAGATGCAAAGAACTGATGGTCGGCTATACGCAAACGCGGCATCGAATATTCCTGTGCATTCACTATCAATTCAGAAGGATCGGCATCAAATCCATTCGCTTCAAAAGCATAAATATTGATTTTAGCCAATGCAGTAGGCATCTCTTTCTTAGCGATATAACGGAAGGTATACTCTTTGGAAGTACCGGCAGGGATGTTTCCTCCATCCAGTTCACGCGGCCCCTCAAAATACTGATCATACCCTTGCTGTTCGGACAAGCGGAGACGAATATTATAAGCATCTCCCTTTCCTTTATTCTCAACAGTAAACTGAACAGCAAAGCTTTCACCGGCATCAATCACTTTATTATTATTGGCATCGATAAAACTATCCACCCGGATCACTAACATAGCCGGATCTACCGGAACCGGAACGGATGGTTGCTCCCGAACTACATTTTCAGTATTTTTCAAGCTTTCATTATAAGCCAGTAAACGACCGGGAAATGAAGTATAGGAGGCACCATCCTCAATTATTTTGTTCAGCACTTCATATTCGGCCTTCATGTCCATATACTGGTAAACTCCAGCAAGCCCCTGCATATACAGTTTGGAAGAGGGGTCCTTCTCCAGAATCTTCAAAAAGAGATCTTTTGCATCCAACAAATAACTGGAGGCACGCTGCCGAACCAATGCATACTCAGTATCATTGGCAATCGTAGCACCGTTATTTACTATTTCCGTTGCACAATTAAAGTTAGCACGGGCCACACCGGTCATCAACTCAAAGTTATTGGGATAAAGTGCATAGAGACGTTTGTAGATATCAAGCGCTTCTATATTTTTACCCTGACGTTCGAGAATGCGTGCTTTAATAGGCAACACCTTATCATTATTTGGATCAACAGCCAAAATCTTGTCAATTGCTCCCAGTAGTTTCTCCATATTATTGGTAGCAATATACACATTAACCAAATTATACAAAAAATCGAGCGATACCGGATACTTCTCATTTGCTTTCAACAAGATACGTTCCTGATCGGCATACTTCTTCTGCGACTGATAAATCATGTTCATATATACATAGCAGTCTTTTTCCTGTGCTTCCGTACCTGTATTCAAATACTCCCGGAAATATTTCAGAGCCTGTTCATTCTTTTGCAAATTATAGGCCGAAACAGCTGCGTAATACACTACCGAGGCATAACGGCTGTCTTTAGACAGCAATTCACTACTAAACGCCGGCAACTGCGGCATATCAATATAAGCAGCAGCAAGATCCAGCGCTTTTGCCGGCTGCTTTTGCTCGGAGTAATACACCGCTCCGTTCAGTAGGTAGGGATACAGAGAACGCAAACGGTTCTTTGCCCCCTCCAGATACTGACCGTTATCCGGTGCCTCCACCACTTTAATGAAATTGGCATAACTATCCAGCAGGTAATCATACATGGCAGTTACGTCTGTTCCTTTATCGCGCTCACTTTCAAAAAGCACATACTGCTGATTAGCACGTTTGGAAGCAGAGGCAGCATCCTGTGCTACTACTCTGCCTGCAACTGCTCCCGCAGTGAGAATGATTGTCAGTAAAAAAAATCTTTTCATTGTTTGTTTATTGTTGGAATGCATCCATAATTACGAACTCTACATTGATCTTTCGGAATTCACCACCACGTTCTTTGGCCACTTCCACATGATACTCGTATTCGTTCTTCGTATTATTCAATGTTGTTACATTTTTATCAATATAGTTTTGTACACCGGCAGCACGCAGCAAAGCAAGTTGCTCATTCTGGGTTATTCCCGATGTTTTGGTCACCGTTATATTATCCAGATTACCGTCTTTATAATAAGGTTCATCCATAAATTCACCGTAACGGCCATCATAAGCAATACGTCCACGAATCGGACTGGCGTCGGCAGAACCGGTAATGATCACTTTTACCTGTTTTCCTTCGGCAAGATATTTAGAGAAATCACCTTCGAAGGCATTCTTGATAATCTTCATCAAAGACATAGCAGCATTGGATTTCTCAATGTTATAGCCTCCCGAGGGGAAATCTTCTTTTGCAGAAAACTCCTTATTAATAACTTCGTACTGATACCCCACTTTATAGTTCAGAATCTTTTTACCATCGGCATTCACACCCGGCACTACTTCTGTTTTTACATTAATCTGTGTATTATCTGTAATCAGTTTATCTTGTTTTTTCTCTTCCACCACCTGTTCCTTTATCTCCTTCAACTGCACTTCTTCGCGAGTAGCCTGCTGCATAATTTCAAGCGGAACAAAGTTGGCATCTGCCTCCAAAGCAGTCAGCTTTGTACGCCCGATATTATCATAAATATACACCTTATTGGTCGTTTCATTTTTCACTTCCACATAAGCAAGCTCAAATTCATCTTTGTCATTCAGTACATAGACAGCATTCTCAAATTTCAGATTCTTCGCATCATTGAAATCTCCTGCTTCGCCTGCCGGAACTTCCAATGCGATAGAGGGTAACTCCTTAAAACCGATATTGAGCAGGTTGCTCGAAGTATCATAATCGCCCACGAACGGATTGTCAATAGAGATACGATCGCCTGCCAGTTCGGTTGCCACTTCCTGGGCAAACAACTGCTGTTGCTTCAAACGGCTTTCGTCATTCACACGAATCGCATAATCTTCCATCGATTCACCCTGCATCATCTTCACCCATTCGTTCATTTTGGCATCCACCTCTTTACCCATAATCTTACCATAGAAAGGATTCAGACCATTGGCATCCCAGAATACAATCTGATAAGGGCGGTTCGACAACAGAAAGACTTCACTGTTCTGGTTATTTTTAAAGAAACGAGTCCCCATAACACCTATTTGTGCTTCGGGTAGTTCCTGCTCAACAACACTATTTTTCAGATTGACTATTATAATATCTTTATTATCGCGTACCACACTTACATATTTTCCTTCCGGATGAAAAGAAGGTGAGGTCAGCATTCCTCCCAGTTTATCAAAGATATCCACCTTATCCCAAATCTTGGTATCAATAATCGTGAGCCGTTTATCATCCGTCGTCACTGCCAACAGCGAAGCATCCGGAGAAAAAGCAACTTCTTTCACTACCGCCGGCATCGGAATAGACTTTCGCTTTTCCCGGGTCTGAAAATTCCAGATAACAACCTCTTTTCCTACAACCGAAGCTATAAAATAGTTATTAGAACTCAACGCCAGCGAAGTAGCGGGAGCATCTCCCTGAATATAAGCCTGAGGCAAATATTCTTTCGTGTCATACACCACAATTTCCCCGAGCGAATTGGATACAATAAAATTGCGTGCATCACTTCCGTAGCACATTGCCAGTGCCAACGGCTTTTCTTTCAGTCCCTTTCTTTTTTCTTTCAGTTCAAATAGTTTTTTATTCCTGTCGCGAAAAGAAAAAATAGCTACCGGCTTCTTCTGGCGCAACACAGCCAGTGAACTTCCTGTCGGATTAAAAACAATACGATCGATGTTCCTTAAATCACTAATCGTAATGTCACGCATCGTATACATTGTCCCGTCCGACAAATAGGCCGTACAAAAAGTAGTATTATCAAATGCATTGATTTTTTTTTGTGAAACAAAGGTTCTTTTCTCGACCAATTGCCCCATCGCTTGTCCACAAAAAAGAGTAGATACAAACAATAAAGCCACGCTCCTACAAGAGCTAAATTCACGTACCATCCCATTCATACCTTTAAAATGATTTAGTTTATGTTTAAATGTGTTTTGCAAAATAAACATTAATTATCGAACCAGCCATAACATGAACGGTATTTTTTTATTGCAAAGACAGTTTTATTTGAAAATAAAACAGAAAAGAAAAAAGAATAACATCAGAAACAAATAAAAAGACAAGAACTATCACGGTTTTCCGTTACAACACAGCATTTTATAAAATAGTTGTATATATAAAAAGTGCCGGTTGTATTTAAGTGAAATACAACCGGCACTTTTCTCTGAATCCCTATTTCACTTTATTGGTTTAAGTCCCATTCTTTCTGCTTTCTTGAGCATTAGTTCACGGGCAGCCTCATATTCGTTAGGAATAATACCATCTAAAATCGCATCTTTTATAGCACTTTTTAACGAACCAATCTCCTTACAGGGAGAAAGTCCGAATATTTCCATAATCTCCTCACCGCTTACCGGAGGCTGAAAATTACGAATACGATCTTTCTCTTCCAGATCTTTAAGCTTCTGACGTACCAAACTAAAATTATTCAGGAAACGTTGTTTACGCTCCATATTTTTAGAAGTGATATCAGCTTCACACAAAGTCATCAGATCATCAATGTCATCTCCTGCCTCAAAAAGCAGACGACGCACGGCAGAATCCGTCACAACGTCATCGGCAATCACGATAGGACGCATATGCAGACTTACCATTTTCTGCACATATTTCATCTTCTCGTTCATGGGCAATTTCATATTCCGGAAGATGGTAGGAATCATCTTTTCACCAATGAAATTATGGTTATGGAAAGTCCATCCGATTTTAGGTTCCCACCGTTTGGTAGCAGGTTTGGCAATATCGTGTAACAGAGCTGCCCAACGAAGCCAAAGGTTATCCGTTTTCTTACTGATATTATCAAGTACTTCGAGCGTATGATAAAAATTATCTTTATGTGCCCGCCCATTCCGTGTTTCTACTCCTTGCAACGCTGCCAGTTCGGGGAAAATAAGTGGCAATAACCCACTCCGTTCCAGATCGATAAAACCTTTAGAAGGTACAGGAGAAAGAATGATCTTGTTCAGTTCATCTGCAATCCGTTCACGCGAAATAATTTTAATCCGTTCACAATTGCGACACAACGATTCAAAAGTATTATCATCAATGTAGAAGCCAAGTTGGGTAGCAAAACGAATGCAACGCATCATCCGCAAAGGGTCGTCACTAAATGTTATATCCGGATCAAGCGGAGTACGTATAACCTTTTCTTTCAGATCATTTATCCCTCCAAACGGATCGACTAATTCACCAAACCGTGCTTTATTCAAACAAACGGCAAGCGCATTGATCGTAAAATCACGACGATTCTGATCATCTTCCAATGTACCGTCTTCCACAATGGGCTTTCGTGAATCACGCTGGTAAGATTCTTTGCGGGCACCCACAAACTCCACTTCAGTGCCGTGATACTTCACCTGCGCAGTACCAAAATTCTTGAAAAGTGCCACATGAGCACCTTTGCCCAAATGTTTGCCCAATGCTTGCGCCATCTCAATGCCGCTTCCCACCACTACTACATCTACATCTTTAGAAGGGCGTTCCAGAAAAATATCGCGGACGTATCCGCCCACCACATAACACTCTAATCCGAGCGCATCGGCTGTTTCTGAAATCTGACCGAATATCTTATCGTTAAATCGCTGTTTCAGTTCTTCCTGAGTCAACTCTATCATAATTGGTATTTAGAAGTTAGAATTTAGTAGCCGGAATTGAATTCCAACTGCCAACTACTACTTTTGGAGTGCAAAGGTACAACTTTTCATCCTTCACGCTACGCTCTTCACACTAAATTTGTATTTTTGTCATTCATAACTAAAGAACAACAAAATGAAGAAACTGATTGTAGGACTATGTGCCACGCTTGTATTAGCCTCTTGCGGTAACGAAGCAGAAAAAAAAGCCAATGAAAGACTGACTACAGCCCGTACAGCCTTTGAGCAAGGAGATTACAACGAAGCCAAATTGCAGATAGACAGTATCAAAATACTCTATCCCAAAGCTTTCGATGCACGGAGAGAAGGTATAAGCCTGATGCAGCAGATAGAATTAAAAGAACAACAGCAGAGCCTGGTTTATCTGGACAGTATTTTGCAAACAAAGCAGAAAGAATTTGAATCGATTAAAAACAAATACGTACTGGAAAAAGATGCTGAATACCAACAAACGGGTAACTACTTCTGGCCTACCCAAACGGTAGAGAAGAATCTACACCGCTCCTTCCTGCGGTTTCAAGTGAATGAACAGGGAGTGATGAGTATGACTTCTATTTATTGCGGCGGAAGTAACCTTCATCACTTTGCAGTGAAAGTAATAGCTCCTGATGGTAGTTTTGCCGAAACTCCTGCATCTAAAGACAGTTATGAAACAACTGATCTGGGAGAAAAAATAGAAAAAGCAGATTATAAAATGGGGGCAGATGGCAATGTAATGGGATTCCTCTACCTGAACCGGGACAAAAATATCAAAGTAGAATACATTGGAGACCGCAAGTATACTACTACCATGACCTCTGCCGACAGACAAGCACTTGCCGGTATTTATGAATTATCACAACTACTGTCGTCCATCGAGCAAATAAAGAAGGAACAGGAAGAAGCTAACCTGAAAATACAATTTGTAACAAAGAAAATAGAACAGAAACAACAGAAAGAAGCGACTGAAAAAGAAACCAAATAAGTAAGAAAGAAAGTACGTATTTAATACTGTGTTAAATACGTACTTTATATAGATAAAAGTACGTACTTTGGTATGTATGAAGTACGTACTTTTGCAAAGTAAAAACAAGATCACTCAATTTACCGTCAGCAATGTTAATTTCAATACCCTATACTAAAAGTACAATTGCGTCAGCTTTCATGAGATTGACATTGTTAATTTCACTCCTGTTCATCTTCGGAAGGTGTATTCAGGAAGATCCGGATGTATTTTCATTAAAACCGGGAGATACCTTACCGGAGTTCTCGGTAGAGGATAATGGTGGAAATATTGTATCAACAGCTACACTCCGTGGTAAGGTATGCCTAATTGCATTCGTCAATACCGGATGCCCCGATTGCCGGAAAGAACTGCCGGAAATAGAAAGTGCTTATCAGCAGTTCAAAGATAATGAGATTGTCCGTTTCATAATTATAAGCAGATCTCAGGGATACGAAAGTCTGACAGAATACTGGACTAATAACCAGCTTACAATCCCCTATTCCGCCCAGGAGAATGATGCTGTTTTCAAGAAGTTCGCTTCACAGAATATACCTCGCATTTATATTGCCTCTCCCCAGGGGATTATTGTTTTCACTTCCGATGACTCTTCCAATGTTGTTGCAGAAACAATCAGTACACAAATAAATAACCTTATCAAAGTTCCGGAATAATCCGGAACTCAAGATAAACCATCGCTTGTCGTACCTCCCCGTGCGGGAAGCACCCCAATTCTTATTTTTGTTTGGCGACTAATACTTCTATATCATATCCTATAAAAAGTCCGCTTTCAATTACCCCTGTGATATTCTTTATCTCTTTTTCTAAGGACTCACCAATTTCCCCAAACCAGGTATCAAGAATAAAATTTCCATTCTCGGTGAGTATTGGTCCGTCTTTTCCTTTAGCCATGCGCAAGATAATCTTTGAGGCTCCAAGTTCTTTCAACTGATTTTCTACATACACCATCGCAGTAGGAAAGACCTCAACGGGAACAGGAAACTTACTACCCAGCCGGGAAACAAACTTACTATCGTCCACAACAATAAAAATCCGGTCACTGCTTTTTATCAATAGTTTTTCTTTAAACAACGCTCCTCCTCTTCCTTTAATAAGATTGCGGAAGGGATCTACCTCGTCGGCACCATCAAAAGTCCAATCCGGATGCTTCTCCCAAAGAGTTGTCTGTGGAATGCCCAACTGCGTACAAGTCATTGAAATCTCTATCGAAGCAGGAATCACCTCAACATGAAGCTGTTCTTTCCGGATTCTTTCGGCTATGGCAAAAAGAGTGAGATAGACAGTGGAACCGGAACCTGCACCAATTACTTCACCGTCTTTCACCCGTGCAGCCAATTGGTGTGCCACCTGTTCCTTGCCTTCCCTGTTAATTATATCATCGGACCACTGCAAGCCGGTAATCAAGTTATTCCTCCATTCCATAATCATGTATTTTGTTTATTATACTTCCAGTTTTGAGTGTGTTTCACCACAGAGTAACACAGAGTTCCACAGAGTTTAAATCTTTGATGAAACGCGGATTAACGCAGATTTTCGCAAAGGGAAACAAATATATAATAAAGAACTACAGTCTTTTAATCTGCGTTCATTTGCGATCATCCGCATTTTAATCAGAGGAATACTACTCTGTGTCACTCTGTGATGAGTTTGATTTCTTTCCGTTCAAATTTAAATAACACTGAAACAAGTTTATCTATAAATAACGAATTAAGTACCCCTTTTGTTATCATCGCCTGGCGTACTTCCCCGTGCGGAAAGCGCTTTCTTTAATTCCTCGGCGATACGCCATTGAAGGGCTGCTTCCGCTTCTTTGCCTGCTTTCAACAGAGCATCCCCAAAGAATTCATGCGCTTTAGGGTGTTCAGGTTTCAATGAAGTTGCCTTATCAAGATCGGCAATGGCTCCTTCCGTATTCTCGGATTTCAGACGAAGCTTCCCACGGTTATAAAAAGCCTTGAAGCTGGCAGGGCTAATGCGTATAGCCGTACTAAAGCAAGTTTCGGCATCAAAATATTCCTTATTATTAAATAAGGTGATCCCTTTACGAATCCAGGCATCTATGTAGTCAGGATAGAGCTCTAATGCTTTATCATAATTTGCAAGGGCAGCACGGGCATCATGTGCCTGCGTGATACATTCATTGCCCATAAGTAAATATTCACGGGCATACTTCTTGAGATATTCCTGCTGTGCCCGCATCTGCTCTTTCAGTTGCCGGTTCTGTTCGCGTAATGTGTTTATTACTTCCAGCTTCCGACGGATCAGTCGGCGGGGAACCGGCTTTTCAATGTCATAACGTGAATGAATGGCGCGGAAGAATTGTTCCAGACACTCCTCCATATCCCCACGATCGAAAGCACGGGCAGCAGCTACATATTGTACATCTGCCTGCGCTTGTTTCAACGCTTTGTCTATGGCCTGCCGGTTATTGAAACGCTGGGCAAAATTCACAATCTCCTGTCGTACAAAAACATCCGCCCGGTTAATCGGCTTCTTTAGTTGAATGCCCTCCAGCGATGTACAACGGCTCAATGCCACATACGCCTGTCCTCCGGCAAAGACTCCTCCGGTGAAATCGATAACCACACGGCTGAATGTCAATCCCTGACTTTTGTGTACAGTGATAGCCCATGCCAAGCGAATGGGATATTGGGTGAAAGTTCCTAAAACCTCCTCTTCAATCTCCTTTTTTTCTTCATTATAGCGATAACGGATATTTCTCCAGGAATCCAGCTTTACATCACATTCCTTCCCATCATCTGTTATAACATAAATCGTTCCGTCGTCATCGTCAATACCTGCTATGGTACCGATAGTACCATTTACCCAACGGCGGTCATAGTCATTCTTGATAAATATAATCTGTGCACCCGGCTTCAGCACCAGGTCTTTGGAAGTGGGCAGACTACTTTCCGGAAAGTCCCCCTCTATTTCACCTTCAAAAGTTACCGGATCACCGGGAAGTTCGGCCAGTTTTTTATCATTGATATAGTCCACATTATCCCGTCGTGTAGCGAGAGTGATGTACATATCTTCTTCACTCTCTTCTATCTGTGTACCATATCGTGTATTAAGTAGTTGTAAATCGGCTGCTCCGGCAGTATTATTGCGTATATGGTCAAGTACACTGACAAAGACCGGATCACTCTGCCGATACACCTTCTGCAACTCAATTGACACGAGGTCAATCTCACCAAACACACGTGCAGAGAAAAAATAAGGCGTAGGATAAAAACGATTCAATATCTCCCGCTCATCGTTTTTCACCACAGGTTCCAACTGGAATACATCTCCTACAAGCAGTATTTGTTTCCCCCCGAAAGGTTCCCGTAAATTACGGGAATATACCCGCAGAATACGATCTACAGCATCAATAATATCCGCCCTCACCATCGAGATCTCATCAATAATCACCAATTCTATCTGCTCAAGCAATTTCCGGTGTGGCTTTGTATATTTAAAGAATTCATGGATACGCCCCCGTTGAAGGCTCAGATTCGGATCGTCCGGCAGAATAGGATAAAAAGGAAGTTTGAAAAAACTATGCATAGTACTTCCACCTGCATTAATGGCAGCAATACCGGTAGGAGCAAGCACTACATACTTCTTTTTTGTATTGGCACAGATATAGCGCAGAAACGTGGACTTACCCGTACCGGCCTTTCCTGTCAGAAAGACAGACTGGCGGGTATATTGGATAAGATTCAGGGCATCCTGAAACTCTTTATTGTTAGTATCTACTGTTGTTGCACCCACTCTAAATCACTCCGAAGTGTTTCAAAGCCTTTGCAATTCCATCTTCATCTACAGAAGCAGTTATATAATCTGCCGTCTGCTTTACATCATCTTTGGCATTTCCCATAGCGACACCAATGGCAGCATGACGCAACATGCTGATATCATTACCTCCGTCACCGAATGACATAGTCTCTTCCAGTTTAAGACCAAAATGTGCAATCATCTCGTCAATACCTTTTTGCTTTGTATTTCCTTTTGCTGTGATATCTGCAAAAGCCGGAAACCAACGTCCGGATTCGCTATTCGGAATCAACGATTGTATCTCTTTCTCTTCTTCTACGGTAATAAACGGAGTCATCTGAAAAATTTCTTCTTGTATGGCTTCCTCAAAAGTCTTCACCGGCATCTTGTTCACATGCAGGAAGTCGTAAAATATCTGATGAACCAGTTCATTGGGTTGACAAACAGACAAGTTGTGTTCGCTGACAAAAATGCAAGGATATCCTTTCTTCTCACAGATTTGTGCCAATGTCTGTACTTCACCGGGAAGAATAGCACTCTTATAAATAACTTCATCACCCACAAAACAATAAGCTCCGTTCATAGTGATGTAACCGTCTATCAATCCAAGATCCTGAATGGCAGACAAATTGTTGATAATCGCTTTCGGACGTCCTGTGGCGATAAAAATCTTAATTCCTTTCTTGTGAGCGGCAATCAACGCCTCGATAGTAGAGACCGGGATAGCGTGCGTATCAAAACTCACTAATGTACCGTCGATATCAAAAAACAGGGCTTTCGTCATAGTGTTCCTTTTTATGCTACAAAAGTACAAAAAAGAAGTAGAACGACTGCGGTTTTATTTAATCTTTGCGAACGTTAATGCTTATCGGGTAATGGCAGAATGACGCTATCGTTTCCATCAACCATATATACATGACATTCATCCGCAGAAACAATAAAGGCTTCTTCTATAACAACTTGTTCGTTCTTATAACCAAGAAACTTGATTTTTAAGGGCTTATTTTCCAATTCCTTCCGGTAATCATCGTTCATGACCGGATATTGCCCGCTATCTTTATAATACGCATCCATACCAAACTCCATTTTTTGTCCGGTTTCTAAATTAATCGTTTCAAACTTATCCAAAATAACCGGAGTTCCATCGGTATAAACAGCACGAATATTGATCTGGCGGAAATCACATGTACAAACAATAATCTCTTCTTCTTTATCATTATGGCATCCTGCAATAACAATAAGTCCCAATAAAAGGAGAATAACAGACATTTTTTTCATAGGATGAGATATTTTTACGTTAGCATTCTTTATTAGAAAATGCATAATTATAGTAAATACTGCATATCCCCTACCACATTTGTGGTATTTTTTTCTTTCCGGATTAATTTTCTTACTTCTGTTTTCATTATGCAACAGATGAATTGTACATTTGCAAGCATATTAGTACTAAAACAGAATATTAAGATGAAATATAATTTTGATGAAATAATAGACCGCCGTGGAACGGAATCTGTAAAGTGGGATGCCGTGAGCGAACGCTGGGGACGCAATGACCTGCTTCCGATGTGGGTAGCGGATATGGATTTCCGTACTCCATCCTTCGTAATGAATGCTTTGAGAAAACGGTTGGAACACGAAGTACTGGGTTATACTTTTGCCTGCGAAGAGTGGTATACTTCCATTATCAATTGGTTGCAGAGTCGCCATGGCTGGAAAGTTAAGCGTGAAGAACTGACTTTTATGCCGGGTATTGTCCGTGGATTGGCATTTGCCATACAATGTTTCACAGAAAAGGGCGATAAAGTAATGGTGATGCCGCCTGTATACCATCCTTTTTTTCTGGTAACAGAGAAAAATAAGCGTGAAGTGGTGTATAGTCCGTTGGTACTTCGTGACGGACAGTATTATATTGACTTTGACCGTTTCCGTAAAGACATACAGGGATGTAAGCTATTGATTCTTAGCAATCCGCACAACCCCGGAGGTCGTGTATGGACACGGGAAGAACTGGAACAAATAGCTGAAATATGCTATGAAAGCAAGACACTCGTCATCTCTGACGAAATTCATGCCGATCTGACCTTACCACCGTATCAGCATATCACTTTTGCACTTGTGTCAGAGAAAGCACGTCAAAATTCACTCGTGTTCATGTCTCCCAGCAAAGCATTTAATATGCCGGGACTGGCAAGCTCGTACTGCATCATCGAGAACAAAGAGATATGTCGCTGTTTTCAGGAATACATGGAGGCAAGCGAGCTTAGCGAAGGACACTTGTTCGCTTACCTTAGTGTAGCTGCCGCCTATAGTAACGGCACCGAATGGCTCGATCAGGTTCTTGCCTATATTCAGTCGAATATCGATTTCACAGATGCCTTTCTTAGCGAATATATTCCGAATATTAAAATGATTCGTCCACAGGCTTCTTACCTCGTTTTTCTTGATTGCAGAACATTGGGACTGAATCAAAAAGAGTTGGTAGACCTTTTTGTGGACGGTGCACATCTTGCACTAAACGACGGAACTATGTTTGGTAAAGAAGGTGAAGGTTTCATGCGACTCAATGTAGCCTGCCCACGCAGTGTGCTCGAAAAAGCATTAAAACAATTGAAAAAAGCATGTGACAACCGATAAACAATAATAAACAGAGAATTAATAACTAAAGATAAAATGAATAAGAACAGCTTTGAAGCGGAACTTCTGCATACTCCTTTTGATAAAGAAGATGCTTATCATTCACTCTCCATGCCGGTATATAATACTGCTGCTTATGAATTTGATACGGCGGAAGCTATGGAGGAAGCTTTTTGCGGACGTACGGCAGATCATGCATATTCGCGAATAACCAATCCCACCGTTCAGTATTTTGAGAAACGTATTCAAACAATCACAGGTGCGCTAAGCGTCACAGCATTGAATTCCGGTATGGCGGCTATCAGCAATATCTTTTTCACATTGGCACAAGCAGGAGCCAACATTGTTACTTCCGCCCACCTTTTCGGTAATACTTATTCATTTTTTAAAAGTACGCTCGCTGCATTCGGAGTTGAAGTTCGCTTTTGCGACCTTACAAACCCCGAAGCTGTTCGTGCTCAGGTTGATGAAAACACCTGCGCCGTCTTTCTTGAAGTTATCACCAATCCCCAGCTTGAAGTAGCCGATTTAAAAGTACTCTCCGGCATAGCACACCAGATAGGTGCTCCTTTGATAGCAGATACTACTGTTGTGCCGTTTCACATCTTTCATGCCAATGAATTCGGGGTAGATATCGAGATTGTTTCCAGTACCAAATACATTTCTGGCGGAGCCACCAGTCTGGGTGGTCTTATTCTCGATTATGGCACCTTCGACTGGAGGAACTCGAAAAAACTTCGTTCCATGGCAGATCAGTTTGGTGCTTCTACCTTTACTGCGAAGTTACGTAAGGAAATCCACCGTAATTTAGGTGCATACATGACTCCCCAGGTTGCTTATATGCAGACGTTAGGTATCGAAACTATGGAAGTACGCTATGCACGGCAGGCTGCCACTTGCCTACAGTTAGCACAACGCCTGCAAACCCTGCCTCAAGTGGAAGCGGTTAACTATACCGGCCTCGAATCCAATCCGTTTTATCAATTAAGTACGAAACAATTTGGTGCTTATCCCGGTGCTATGCTTACATTTGACCTTGCATCACGCGAAGCCTGCTTCCGTTTTATGAATCGCTTGCAGCTCATTCGGCGGGCAACCAATTTATTTGATAATAAAACACTTGCCATTCATCCGGCCAGCACTATCTACGGTTCTTTCACCGAAGAACAACGGCAAAGCATGGATGTCAGTCCAAAAACAATCCGCCTCTCGGTTGGGCTTGAAAGTGCAGAAGACTTACTAACCGATATCAGCCAGGCATTAGTATAACCCTGCCTGAGAAATTCTACGGATTATATCGTTTTCCACAAACTAATATTTTATTTCACTTATTGTGAGAAAATATTAGTCTGTGGAATTTTTATATACTAAATATAGAAGTCTGTTTCAAGTTTTATTCAAAGCTGATCCGAAATGAATCAGTTCACCACAGAGGACACGGAGGGCACAGAGATATTATTTTCTCTGATGAAACGCGGATGATCGCAGATTAAAAAACTGTAGTTCTTTATTTTATCGTTATTTCCCTTTGCGAGAATTTGCGTTCATCTGCGTTTCAATAAAAATTTAAACTCTGTGCCCTCTGCGACCTCTGTGGTGAAATACATTCAAAACCGTACAAAAACGAGTTAACTACGTTATTATAATCTTTCTTCATAAAAAACATTAATACATATAAGAATATCTTCCTTTTCCATTGTTTATACTAAAATAATAATGATATATTTGTGATATCAAAATGATATCACTAAAATCACGACTTATGGAAACAAAAGAAACTCTTTTCACTGGCTTTAAGATGAATGGTTTTGCCATGCTGTTTATTATTGCTTTATTACTGGGAGTAAGTATCGCTTCGTTCTTTCTCATTGTTCGCCCCAATGGTTTCACTGTCACTACAGGACTTTTGGGAATCCTTATTTCGATGCTTTTTATACCTGGATTCAATCGCCTGGAACCAAACGAAGCCCGTACTATGGTTTTCTTCGGCAAATACAAAGGTACATTCAAAGAAACCGGTTTCTTTTGGATGAATCCCTTCCTGGATGCAAAAAAGCTTTCTCTCCGCGCTCGTAACCTTGACATAGAACCTATCAAAGTAAATGATAAAATCGGAAACCCGATTCTTATCGGACTGGTACTCGTATGGAAATTAAAAGATACCTATAAAGCCATGTTTGAGATAGACTCTCAAACCATGGCCAACGTGGCAACCGGTAGTAATGCTGTAGCCAGTCGTATGAATGCCTTTGAGAATTTCGTGATGATACAGAGTGATGCCGCTCTCCGACAGGTAGCCGGACAATACGCCTATGACGATAGTGAATCCAACGTCGAAGAACTTACTCTACGCTCCGGAGGTGAAGAAATCAACGAACAACTGGAGCAAAAACTCAACGAACGGCTCGCTATGGCAGGAATGGAGGTTGTTGAAGCTCGTATCAACTACCTTGCCTATGCTCCCGAAATTGCTGCAGTCATGTTACGCCGTCAACAAGCGTCAGCCATTATCAGTGCAAGAGAAAAAATAGTAGAAGGAGCCGTTTCTATGGTAAAAATGGCACTTCATAAACTTTCGGAGGAGGAAATTGTTGAACTGGATGAAGACAAGAAAGCAGCAATGGTGAGTAACCTGCTTGTTGTACTCTGCGCTGATGAGGCTGCCCAACCAGTAGTAAATACCGGAACATTGAATCATTAATCAGAATGAATTTCGTGGCAAATACCACTAATGCTGCAAACAGAGTGTTTGAATAATAAAATAATAAATCTCTCTGCGCCTCATTATCAGACATTGATGATGGGGCGTAGGACATAAAAACAGGAATAAGTACCGTGGCTAAAAAAGAATCTTCAACTAAAAGTTTCGTTCTGCGCGTAGATGCCGAAACAATGGATGCCATTGAAAAATGGGCAGCCGATGAGTTTCGTAGTACGAACGGCCAGCTTCAGTGGATCATTGCCGAAGCGTTGAAGAAAAGTGGACGAATCAAAAAATCTAAGAATCCAAAACCGGAACAAGAAGAAGAAGAGGAAAATACATAAAATACAAGTTGTTTAAACAGACTCCCTGTATAAATCATCTCTTTAGTTTTTATTAACTACAAAAATTAGTTTATGAACTAAAACTTTTCGTTCTTTGTCTTAAACATAGATAAAGTTATGAAAGGACTAACAGCGAAAGAAGAAGAGATCATGGGTTTTTTCTGGGAAAAAGGCCCTTTATTTGTAAAAGAGATGCTGGCTTTCTATAATGAACCGAAGCCACATTTCAATACACTGTCCACCATTGTCCGCGGACTGGAGGATAAAGGTTTTCTTGCACACAATACTTATGGCAATACCTATCAATATTACGCTATCGTCAGTGAAGAAGCTTTCCGTAAGGGTACTTTAAAAAATGTCATTAGCAAATATTTCAATAACTCTTATCTTAGTGCCGTATCTTCACTGGTCAAGGAAGAAGATATCTCTCTTGATGATCTCAGGCAGCTCATTGACGAAGTAGAACGAGCAAACAAATAAAAAACGAATACTATGGGACTCTTTTTTGCCTACATACTCAAATCAGCTATTTGCCTGGCATTGTTCTACCTATTCTACAGACTGTTGCTAAGCAAAGAAACCTTTCACCGCTTCAACAGGGTTGCCCTGCTCGGGATTCTACTCCTGTCATTGCTCATTCCTCTGATTGAGGTCACTACTACCCAGCACACCGAAATGGCAAAAACGATGCTCACCCTTGAACAACTTCTGATAATGGCAAATTTCTATCAGGACACAGTCAGTGTTACTACTCCTGTAGAGGCTAATAGCAACACATTGTCGGGCATACAGATAGGGCTGATTATTTACCTTGCAGGTATTCTGTTTTTTGCCTGTCGAAATTTCTATTCACTCACCCGGTTATTACTACTGCTCCGTTCGGGTAAAAAAGAAAAATATTACTCCGGTATACAGGTTATCACACATAATAAGGAGATAGCCCCTTTTAGCTGGATGAAATATATCGTTATTTCCCGTGCTGATATCGAGGAAAACGGGCGTGAAATACTCATCCACGAAACAGCACACATCCGCAACCGTCATTCTATCGATTTACTGATAGCAGACGTCTGCATATTCTTCCAATGGTTTAATCCCGCAGCCTGGTTACTGAAACAGGAATTGCAAAACATTCATGAATATGAAGCAGATGAAACGGTTATTAAAGAAGGCGTCGATGCAAAACAATATCAACTATTATTAATTAAAAAAGCTGTCGGCACAAGGCTCTACTCTATGGCCAACAGCTTTAATCACAGTACACTTAAAAAACGTATCACTATGATGTTAAAAGAAAAATCCAATCCATGGGCACGCTTAAAGTATCTGTATGTACTCCCGTTAGCAACCATTACAGTAACAGCCTTTGCCCGTCCCGAGATCTCTGAAAAAGCTGCAGAGATTTCAGCCGTCAAAGTTAATGATTTGACAGCAATTGTAGAAACGAAAGTGGCAGAAAATATTCCTACTGCTGAGAGTACCGTAGTAAATCCAACAGTTATTCCAGCACCTCTTACCATAAAGGATACCGTGAAAACAAAACAAAAAGAGGCCGTTATCGTTACTATCTCTTCCAAAGAAGACGCTCTGTCAGATATGGAGGAAATGCCAGAGTTTCCCGGTGGTACAGAAGCCCTTAAGGAGTATCTGGATAAGAATATGAAATACCCGGCCGAAGCCAAAGAGAAAGGCACACAAGGGCGCGTTATCGTACAATTTGTAGTAGATGAAAAAGGGAAAGTGACTTCTCCTAAAATCGCACGTAGCGTAGATCCTTCCTTAGATGCAGAAGCCCTTCGGTTAATAGAGAATATGCCGCAATGGACCCCCGGCAAGAAAACAGACGAGAAAGGAAAAAGCAAAGCAGTAGCTACCCAGTACACCCTCCCTATAGCATTTCGTATGGAAAAGAGTACTTCATTTTCCATTAAAGAAAGTTTTCCAATTGAAAAAACAGACTATCCGCTCATTATCGTAGATGGCAAAGAAGTTAGTAATAATATGATGAATGCGATAAATCCGGACTGGATAGAATCTATTTCTGTACTGAAAGATGCTTCGGCAACTGCTATTTATGGTGCACGCGGAGCGAATGGTGTTATTCTGATAAATTTGAAAACCAAAGAAGAATATGCGGCCCAAAAAGAAAAACCAGCAAAAACTTTAGGTGAAAGATTAGATGCCCTCTATCAAGAAAATAATGTGAAAGCTAAAGACGTTTCCTATTTTCTGAATGACAAACCTGTTTCTGCTACAGAAATCCAGGCACTGCGCCCAGAAAAAGGTAACACATATGGAGTAAAAGTTATGGATGTATCCGGAAAAACGGAAGTAAGAATAATAACCCGATCAAATGATACAGGAATACGCATCCGTGGGGTTCGTGGAGAAGTTCAAAGCGTAAATATGCCATCGGACGGAAAGATCAGAATAGCAGGTAAAGTACAAGACACAAGCGGCAACCCTGTAGTAGGTGCCTGTGTACTTATTGAAGGAACCACCACCGGTACTGTGGCAGACCGTGATGGAACTTTCGTATTGGATGCCCCTAAAAATTCAACTCTTTCTATCAGTTATATTGATATGAAAACAGCGAAAGTAAAAGTAGAGAACACTACTCCACTTATTGTTACTCTAAAAGCTGATTAATAAACAAATACTCTCTCTCTTAATTGTTTCAACAAGGAGTGCCGGACATAGAGTCCGCCATTCCTTGTTTCATATAACTTTTAACACAATTCCCGGTTTAGTACATTATTTCACCCGTCTATTCAGTTGATTGTTCGCCTTAGCGGGTTTTGACTTTCCAATTCGTTTCCCAGTAGGCTTTGCTTTTTCGCTACTTTTAGAGCGGGAAGCACCTGAACGGGTATTATTATTTTTTATCGTCATAATTAGGTTCCTTCATAATATTCACCCAGAAAGTAACGGGCAATAAAATCCCAGTTCTTTCCTAATATTTCTTTTCCATTCTCAAAAGGCAACCGGACATCAGGGAACAAATTCCGTTCCACACCATATTTCAACAAATCAAACGGACAATACCCCTTATCCGTAAACAACTTGTAACCCTCTTTCATAGCCATTTCCTTATCATATGCCACTTCATTACGCTTATCACAAAAGAACCATGCCACACCAGGTGCTACGAGAATTCCTTTGGGGTTAGCAAAAACAACCGTATTACCAAACTCCGCATCCAGCTTATCCGGTATATCTGTCCGACTCCAGTGCAAATGTTTCACAAAAAAAGCCTCCATCTGTTCATAATGCGGGAAATACATAAGTTGCTCTCCTCCTGTAGCAGCCAAAAATAATCTCACGCTTTCCGGCAAGGCTGTATCCGTCTGTATAGAAGGTATTTCTGTTCTTTCCTTCAACAATTGCTCAGCAGGCAATACCCAGTCATCGGAAGGAATTTCACAAATTGGCGCTTGTTCAAAAACAACATCCATTGCCTCATATACATTATTTGCCAATTCTAATATCTTTTCATCAAAAGGATTGGCAATGACTGCTTCATCATCATCATTTGAATTAAGTTTCCACAGTACAAAGGCAATATCCACTTCATTTATCTCATCAGAGACATAATCTGCCGGAATTTCATAAAAAGGGAGATTACGACTATATAACTTATAACATAAATCACTAAAACGTCTCCAGCCACCATCATTTGCAATACTGTCTTCCAGATATATAGTAAGCAAGACAGCAACATTTTGTATATCTTCCGGTGTTTTATCTGTATACAACCGGGAAGAGGCGATCAGTGAAAAAAGTTCATCAGCAAATCGCAGATACCATCCGTCAGTAGAAGTAACCCTTGTACGGGAATGGCTCCGTAGCCATAAGGCCATTGGTATCTTTTTATTTTTTATCATAACTATACGTTTATTTTTTACGTAGACAAAGGTAATGATTTTCAAAACATACTATCGCGTGAGTGAGAACTTCAGACGCATACCGAAATCAGCACTGGTCACCGGATAGGAGGAAGCAGACACAAGCGGGGTGTTCTTCTGACGGTCATAATAGAGACTCACACTAAGTAAGCGGCTGAGCGTATAATCCGCAGAGAAAGATATTTTGAGTGCTTTGTTACCACTGGTAGCCTGCGTAGTGACTTGCTGAATATCCCGGCAAAGTGCAAACTGATTGCGGAAAGATACATCCGCACGCAAAGCAAGGTCATTACTTATTTTATTCTTAGAGTTCTTCGTATTACGCCCGGGGAAGAGTTCCAGTCCCATAATCTTATAACCCATGCCTACCACAAAATCCTTCGTTCCACTCTCTACTACCTGATTGGCAGCAAGGCTAAGATTCAGAATACGCGTAGTCTTGTACTCCACTTTGGTAGTGATACCATTTTTAAAAGTAACATCCACTCCAAATAAAGGAGAGAATTGCTCATTGATAGAAACAGCTGAAACATCGTATATAGATGAAGGAACAGGGATACCTGTTTGTACATCGTCTACAAATCCCAGATCGCCCATATAACTATGGAAACTCTGGAAAGTACTATAACTACCCACACTATAAGTACTACGATAACCATGGGTCAGGGTGACACTCTTGAAGTACTTCTTGAAAAATTCAAGTTTACTCAGTCCGCTATAAGTTATACGCCAGTTGGGCATCATCGAAAGTATTCCCGGGAAAATATCCAGCGAGCTTTTACCCGCATCCCTACCCGTATAAGCCGCCAGGAAGGCAGGTATCATCACACTCGAATTGTATTTACTAATACTATTAAAAGTCTGCGGATAATGCTCCATTCCCGGAAGGGAAACGCCTTGATACAATTGTTCTACTCTCTTTTGAATCACATCCAGATTTCCTAAGAAACGATTGAAAGAAGACGAGGAATATCCATTGGATGGATTATGTCGTTCAAAAGAGCTACCAATCGTTATAACAGTCATATTAAAGTTACCACTTCGTACCTCGGGCATTCCATCGTACATAAATTGTATAGAGCGGGAGTCATTGCGTGTGCGCCCTGCATTAAGGTCTATCTTCAAATCACGCAAAGGCTCCAGGGTCATACGTATCTGTAGATCTTCCTGAGCATTAGTAGTGGCAGGCTCTATATTAGAATTATTCTGAATAAGCCAGTTATTCCGGATTGCCTTATCAATATAATCTCCACCTGTCATACCAAAAGCAAAATCAAGACCGGGAGCGAAACCGGAACTCCCTCTCGTTTGTCCAAGCATATCCCCTATTTCAGGCTGGAAACCCGGCAAAGTCATAGCATATGTATTCTTATATGTAATACTTACATTACGCACCATCATAGCGACGCGTGCTGCCGATTGCGCTATTTTATACCAGGGATTATCCTCCGGCTTCGGCCCTTGGATAGCCGTCAGTTTCACCCGGACACTATCTCTGGTTTCAATACGGATCGTATTAGCATCTATCACCTTATAGCGAATAGGATAGCGATCACCATCAACCGTCAGTGCTGAAACCTTAGGCTTTTTCGAACCTAAACTGTGACGAACGGTTATAGTAGTATCTTTCTTCAACTGTATCTCTTTTTCATACCGTTTAGGTTTTGCTTTCTGCCGATTATTAGGACGACGCGTCGAAGAGGTAGTAGCAAAACGGCGATTTGTCTCTTTAAGAAAAGGCACCTTATTATATAAAGTCTCCAAATTGAGACGCCCATTCACATCAAAAGTCCGTTGGTTTGCAATTGTATTACCCATTTCTTTTCCATCAGATAGAGAGACACCACGATCCCAGCTATAAGAAGAATTGAAACGCGTATCTGCTGTCATCCAGTCTGTAACAGGGAACTTATCAAACGGCAATTTATACGTAGCATTAAATGTCTGTTGATAATCAATCGGACGTCCGAAACTAAGCAGACTACGCCGTATTGTATCTTTCTTTGCTTCATATTCATCCGGATCAAGCGTTCTGTTCACCACTCCGTAGGGTTCTTCTATTTCAGCATGAGTAGCTGACGTAAAGTTCATACGAAGATTTTTAGTCAGATCCCAACGCAAAGAGAAGTCACGATTCCAAAGAAAATCCTTTGCCACACTAACTGGTATTTCTGCCGGATCACTCAGGTTCTCCATATCACGCAACTGAAGTTCATAGTAATGCCGGTTCATGTCCGTATTGAAAGAGATATTCTGCGGCAGATAGCTCAAATTGAGTTCTTTAACGAACTTCATCCATTTTGATTTACTCTTCAATCCTTTGAACGGTTCCCAGGCTTTATATACAGGAGCATAATTGTAAGAAAGTGCCCCCCGCCAGTCCGTTTCGTTCTCATAGACAGTGGTACTACCCTGATTATGTCTGTTCGTGCGACTATAGCTCATTGTGAAGTTCCCCGGATCATAAGGCATCGGATTCTTACTGGTAACTCCCACACGCATATTACTCAAACTAAAATTCTTATAGGTCGTTATCGTATTAGCGATATTACGTAATGAATCTCGTTCGGCATTTGTAGACAAAGCATCCAGCGCATCTTTCAACAGCATATCCTGATCCAACGGATTATATTTGGGAGAAGTCTTTTCACGGGAATATGAAAAATAGACCGGTGCGCTAAGTTTCACAGCCTTCGGGAAAAAACGTCCCAACTCAAACGTAGTAGTAAACTGGTATTGATAATAATCATCCAGGCGACGTTCGCTTACACTCTGTTCCAGTCCACCAAAACCGGCAGTCTCTACATGTCCCGCCATACTGATACTTCCAAGATCCGACAACTGCACATTCATATTTCCCTGTGCTGCCCAGCCACCCTCTTCGTCAAAATCGGACAGACGCAATTCGTTTACCCAGATTTCTGCCGACTTCTTGGCACGTGAATTATTGCGCACACCAATCATCATCGTCTTCACCTCTGCAAGTGACGGATTACCTATGATACTTACCTTATTGGCTGGTTTGTCAGGGTCATATTCAGAATAAAGCTTTCCATAACTTACCCCTGAAAGCGAATTATTCTTTGTTTGGTTGCGCTTCTTCTTTATGTCAGTAAACACAGAAAGTGCAATATCCAGCATATTATCTTTAGGCCATACTATCAGTTTATCAACATCTGAGTCTCCATTATAATTGCCTGCCGGAGTTAGCTTCAACGGGATTTCGTACTCATAAAAGTTAGAACTATAATCGGAACCCAGACGAATGAAAACAGATAATTCTCCGTCTTTAGGGTCAGTTACATCGCCTGTTAAAGCCCCGGCATGAGTGAACATCTTCAACCGGCGGTACTGGCGCATATCCATCGTAGAATTTTTGTAAACAGCACGTGCATCACCCGGCGCAAGGTTTTCAACTTTCAAGCTCATAGCCTGTTCATTTTGCTGACGCAACTGTGGTTGTCCCGGATCAATAACACGACTAATACCCGGAGGCATCACATAGTTAATAGGTGTCTTATCCCCATTCTCTTCAATATTAACGGTTGAAACATCCAAGGTACCTGTCACTGTAGGTGCAGGATTCTGAAGGTTGTACAACGGATCTGTATACGTACGCCAATCACCACGTACCAGTTCGAGAGTGGCAAAACGCAAAATCACAGGTTTAGAAAACCCGGTAAGGAACATACGCATAAACCGTATCGACTTGAAATCTCTGATACTTCCAACAGGTGTACCACTGCGTACTGGCACTTTAAACTGATACCAGGTCACCTCTTCCGTTTGGCCGTTACGCAATTTCACTTTAGTGACACGCTTATCGGTAATATTGTTCGTACCCACTTTCAATTCAGATGGAGTCAGATGAATACGATACTGGAAATATTTTTCTGTTTCCGAAAGTGTATTATCCTGATTAATATCTTCTATATCAGGAGAAGTCTTAGCAGCCGTCGGATACCCCTCAGGAGAATCTTCATTAGCGGCCGAGTTCCCTTCGGTATTATTGATATATTTGTAACGTTCGAGAATACTCTTTTCCTCTGCATCGTAATCGGAACCCCGGAAATAATGATATTTATCACCTGCAGGCGACTCGTAGAACTTTTCAAAAACAGAAGCATTCAATTTTGGCCGGATTTCTTCCAAATACTTAACATAAGTAGGATAAGCACGTTCATCTTCTACCGAAAGTCCATTCAATCCGACATCCTGCTTTTTGCGTGCTCCTGCCGTATTATCAAAAGCATATACAAGGCTACGATCTTTAGGAACACGCCCCCAGTTTGTATAGTCTACTTTTGATTCATCACCATCAATAGGCAAACCGTTTTCAAAAAACTTCTTACCATCTTTCAGGATATCCTCAGATACATCTCCTAAATTAAGATACAGATATCCGCCCTCTGTTGTACTCCGAGCATTTTTTCTACGTGTATTATCCGCTCCCGGTTCATCTCCATCTGCATAAATAAAAGGATCGAGCAACCAAAATTCAACATATTCAATATTGGCCTTCTCAAAATCGGTTGTTTCAATCTTACGCATCATACCTCCCCACCGCTTTTCCGGTTCCAGCAAGTTACCATTTTCGTCAAGGTCTCTATCCAGATTGTAAGGACCACGTTCCTGAGGGTAGTAAGCCACATTCAATATAGACATAGTAGATGCTTCCATATTATTCAGCTCCTTTTTGGGATACAACTCAGATTCGTACACCTCACGAACATAATGATTCGAGAGTTGATCGAGGTCATTCTTTATGTGTGTCGGAGTAAGTGAAGAGTTACGGCGCGTAAATAATCCGTCGATATGATACCATGCCAATAAAGCACGATTCTTTCCATAGGGAATACTATCAGACAATCTCGATTCGGGAAACAATTCGAGATTATCAGGTCCCGTTGCCTTAAAGGGTGTAGAAGAGAGTTGCCAATACAAAGGCTGATGCAGATCGATACCACTTTGTGCACTCTCAAAATCATCTATATAAGAAGAGTTGTCCTGCAATCCTCCCCCATGTCCCGGAAGAAGCTGAGCAAATTCCAATCCGAGATTAATATTGGAAGGAGCAGTAGCCTCCACAAACGGCAACTTATCTACCATATTAGTTAACCATTGGCTTTCACGTTTCCAGGAGGCATTCAACCCCCACAAGGTGTTCGATATAGGTTCGTCTCCCATAGCCACTTTGGTAGTCAGTGGTTTCTCTTTCAGATACATCACAGTACCTCCGAACTGGAAATCAGGCGAAAAATCATACGTAAAGTTCAATCCCAGCATTGTCTTACGCTGCATATTATAAGATGTATTGCTTTCGAGATTTACACTGATAGGAGTTCCGGCATCAATAATACTCTGATTGAGAATCGTAACTACTCCCATTGTATAATCGACCGAATAGTCGGAATTTTCAGTCAGTGTCCGTCCACCGGCCGTAACACGTACCGATCCCCGTGGCACATTCATCGAACCAAGACGTATTTCATTGGCAGACGAAGCACGATATTCACCTTGTAAACGGAATTTATTCTTCTCAGCCAACTGACGCGCTACGGTAAGAGTAGAGTCATATAATTCCTTGAAAACATATTTCTTAGCAATGTTCGGGTTATCAAATTTTGTCTCCAGATACGATCCAAAAGGCTCTACTACCGGAAAAAAGATACGGCCATTCTGTGCATTGACCGTATATCCCTCCACAAAATCGAAAAAGCCGTCACCTCCTAGCTGATTCTTACTATTCAAGCGATCCAGATTCATTACTTTAAGTAAAGGTATCTTATTGATCTTACCCTCCGGAATATAACGTAAATAAACTCCGGTGGTGTCACTCAGATAAGTAATATTTAATGTAAATTTTTCTTTCTGTACCTGATAGGCATTCAGTGAGTAAACGTTCTTCATCATCAGGTCCCAGCAAGCAGCATCCGGAGAGTTGGAAGTATTTTTTAGCAGTTTAACGAAAAGACAGTCGGATGTCTCCTTGATATCGGATGAAAACTCACCGACCTGATAGGTCTTTCCATTAATGGTATAATCAAAAGCTACAGCGAGTACTTCATCTGATTGTAAAGTCTGTTTTAAAGAGATGTAACCTAAAGTAGTATTCACTGTATACTCCGAGGAAGTCAACAACCGGGCCGTCTCTATCTTTTCATAATTCATGCCGCTTTCCATCCCAGGAATGGATCCTATCACAGAATTTACTGCACTTATATTACGTGCAGCACTATAGGTGCTTGTCATCTGCTGATAAAGATTATTATCACCATTAGCAGGTGGAAGGGTGTCCTTAGAGATTGCGATCCACGGAGCTCCCTTACTAATATAGGCTTGAGACTCTCCTAAATCCGTAAAAGCTACAATATTACGCGGGTTCTCATAATTACCTCGCTTATTCGTTACCCAAACCTCAACCCGGTTAATTTTCACTCCGGAAAGAATATTAGGTAATTGTGCCATATTATGGTCATACGTATCGCGAAAATAGTGTGCCAGAAAGAAGTGCCGGTTCTCATCATATTCATCTGCTGAGAAATCAAAAGGAATGGTCTGTGCCCCTCCTTTACTATTAACGGTTTTTGATTCACTCTCCTGCTGGCTGATCACTGTTTGCAACTTTAACTTTCCAAACTGTAAATCGGCACGCACACCAAACAAAGAAGTAGCACCGCGTATCAACGAGTTGCCGGTAGTCATACTCACGTTACCCGCTTCAAGCAGTTTTATTATCTCATCCTCTTTGCCCTCATATTTCAGTTTCAGTTTTTTACTGTCGAAGTCAAAAGTAGCGTCCGTATTATAATTCATGTCAAGGTTTACCTTATCCCCGACCTTACCATTGACATTAATATTAATTTTCTCATCAAAATCAAATCCCCAGGTTTTACGCATACTTTCAGGCAAAGTAGGGTTCTGAACATTGTTGTACTTTACTCCCAAACTGAGTTCTGCACTTCCCTGAGTACGAATCTGAACACCACCCGGACCAAATATTTTTTCAGCCGGACCAAGATTAAATTTCATATTCGTAAAGTCAAACTCCTCTTTTCCCTTAGAAAATACGGAGTCATTACGCTGACGGTAGTAATTCTGCATGGAGCGTTTCATACTCCAATCTAAGTACTCAGCGGGAGTCATTATGATAGGAACGTCCATTTCCTGCCCGCCGATAATAGTACGGATCAAATAGCGATTGGTCAATGCATCATACTCTACCTTTTCCTCAACAATGGGCATAGGTTGCAGTATCTGCGCTGCAACAGGCAAACTTCCTAAAAATAAGAATAATATGACAATGGAGTAATGTGCCAATATGCCAATATGCCAATGTGCCAATGTGCCAACGAACCTGCGATATAACAGCACAGCACATTGGCACATCGATACATTAGCATATTGGCACATCATTCTCATAATCTCTTCAAGGCCAGTTTTATCACTTGTTCTACAGCAGCATCAGGTTCTTCCTTCAAAATGGCAAGTACTACCTTTTGTGAGGGAGCCGCAGCAAACCCAAGCATCGTCAATGCAGCAACAGCTTCTTCCTGTATTTCCGTATTCATGGCAGACAGCAAAGTACTCTGCCCTCCCCCTGCTACTGGCGCAGCAGTCTTTATTTTATCTTTTAAATCTACAATCACACGCTGTGCAGTTTTCAATCCGATCCCCTTCACAGTCTTCAGCAAATTAGCATTTTCCGTACTGATAACGTTAACTAACTCCGACGGCGAAAGTGCCGAAAGAATCATTCGTGCCGTATTGCCACCAATACCCGATACAGAGATCAACAACAAAAAGAGTTCACGTTCCTGTTTATCAGCAAAGCCATACAGCACATACGCATCTTCGCGAATGGCTTCATGAATATATAGTTTACAAGTGTTTTTCCCTTGAATTGCAGAGTATGTATTTAATGAAATATTCACGGCATACCCCAAACCGTTACAATCGATTATTGCTGTTGCCGGACTAAGTTCGGCAATCTCGCCTTTGACGTATTCTATCATAATACTTTATTAACGCACGCGCACGACAAATATTGTGCTTCACTAACCTTGAGTAACAAAAACTAACTTTAACAACCATTTCACCGACAGAAACAGAAAAAATGATTATTTTTGCAGCATAAAAAAAGAAATATGTTAAACGAAACCCATAAAAGAATGAAAAAAGTAAGAGCAGCCATTGTTGGTTATGGTAATATTGGCCGTTATGTACTGGAAGCCCTTCAGGCAGCCCCGGACTTTGAAATAGCAGGTGTAGTTCGCCGCGCAGGAGCTGAAAACAAACCAACCGAACTAAATGATTACGCCGTAGTAAAAGATATAAAAGAACTGCAGGGAGTAGATGTAGCAATCCTTTGTACCCCTACCCGTAGCGTAGAAACATACGCCAAAGAAATTTTAGCATTAGGAATCAATACAGTAGATAGTTTCGATATTCACACAGGTATTACCGCACTTCGCCGTGAACTCAGTATTTCTGCAAAAGAACACGGAGCTGTATCTATCATCTCAGCAGGTTGGGATCCGGGTAGCGACTCCATTGTACGCACTATGCTGGAAGCCATTGCTCCCAAAGGCATCACTTATACAAACTTTGGTCCGGGCATGAGCATGGGACATACCGTAGCAGTAAAAGCTATTGACGGAGTAAAAGCCGCCCTTTCAATGACTATTCCTACCGGAACCGGAATCCATCGCCGTATGGTATACATCGAGCTGAAAGATGGCTACAAATTTGATGAAGTGGCTGCTGCAATCAAATCTGACGCTTATTTTGTAAACGACGAAACTCACGTACAACAAGTACCTAACGTCGACGCACTTCTTGACATGGGGCATGGCGTAAACCTGACCCGTAAAGGTGTATCCGGTAAAACACAAAATCAGTTATTTGAATTCAATATGCGCATCAATAACCCTGCCCTGACAGCACAGGTTCTGGTTTGTGTTGCCCGCGCTTCTATGCGTCAACAACCGGGATGCTACACGATGATTGAAATTCCCGTAATTGATCTTCTCCCGGGTGATCGCGAAGAATGGATCGGCCACCTGGTGTAAATAATAATAGCCGAACTCTACATTCATGCAAAGGGATTGCTCAAAAAATGAGCAATCCCTTTGCTTTTTACTCCTTTTTTACAAAAAAAATACTGAAAAGAACCGTTATTATGTCTTTTTACATATATTTGTAATATTAACAAAAACACAAATAATTATGAAATACACACTAACTATACAATTTCTGGTATTCTTCTTCAATTTGCACATTTCCGGACATACGATAGAGCCGACCTTGAAATTTGGAAAACCATCGGATAATGAACTAAAAATGACTGTTTACGAACCCGATACCACAGCAACAGCCATTGTATTATATGATATAGGGAAAAGCAATTACAGATATACTAATAATGAATTCGTACTTATCACACAACGTAGTGTGAAAATAAAGATACTAAAGTCAGAAGGCAAACAATATGCCGACATCAATATCCCCTATTATGCACCGGAACAGACCTCAGAGAATAGAGATAATATCTATGATCTGGAAGCTTATGCCTACAATCTGGAAAATGGTAAACGAGTAAAGACAACCACTAAAAACAACTTTATCGTACGAGAGCGCATCAATGAACGGTATATGCAACTCAAGTTTTCCATACCTGCCGTAAAAGAAGGAACTGTAATTGAATACCGTTATAAACAGGCATCCGATTATTATCTTCAACTGGAAGACTGGGTGATGCAAACAGAAATTCCTACAATATACAGTGAATACAGTATCCTGATACCCAATATCTTTATCTTCAACATCGAAATGCAAGGCAGAGACCGAATAAAAGTAAAAGAGAAAGATGGTGGATACACAATAGAACATACTACTTTAGGAGGATTGGGACAAGTCAAAAAAACTCTCTCGGTACACGCACGCGAACTCACCTTTACTGCACACCATCTTCCGGCATTACCCAATGACGAAGAATATATATGGTGTAGCAATGACCACAAGGTAAGTGTTTCTTTTGATCTGCAAGGAGTGAAACAAGGCGAAAATTATAAGTCGTATACTCAAACCTGGGAAGATATTGATAACTTCTTACTGAAAGAAGATTTTGAAGATTTCGGCCAACAGCTTTTCCTGTTTAATCCTTACCATGAGGAAATGGCAGCGTTACAACTAACAGATATGCCATTTGAAAAGAGAGTGGAAGCTACCTTTAAACTACTAAAACAAAAAATGACATGGAACGGAGAGTACAAACTCTATAGCCCCGATCTTAAAAAAACGATAAAAAAAGGAACAGGAAGTAATGCCGACCTTAATTTTATCTTTATAAATATGTTGCGTGATTGTGGCATTGAAGCATGGCCCGTAGTATTACGTATGCGTAATACGGGAAGACTTCCCATTCATTATCCATCCCTACAAAAACTAAACACTTTTGTAGTGGCTATACATACTGACAAACAAAAGATTATCTATCTTGACTGTTCTATGCCGGAAGTTTTCCCAAATGTATTGCCCGAAAAATTAACTGTAGAAAAAGCCCGGATTGTCAACAAGTTAAGTGACCAGGAAAAGTGGGTAGACCTTACCCGAATCCCCAATAATACAATTAGCATGACAATCCGTGCAACATTGACACCCGAACAGTTGCTCACAGGAACACAAGAAATTAAACGTACAGGCCATTTTGCATTCGACCGTATCAATCAGTATAAGCAGGCCAAAGACAGTATAGATTTCATAAGAAAACACGAAGCCCAAAATGATTGTCACATTACAAATTACACACAAAAAAAGATTGATGCAGCCAATAATTCTGTTTATGAAGCTATACAATTCACCCGGAAAGCAGACAATGCCAACGAAGAATACCTGTATATCAATCCGATGTTATTTACCCATATTAGCAAAAATCCCTTTATACAGGCAGATAGAGTAATGCCCATAGACTTGCCTCAAGCCTATATGTACACCGTAACAAACACCCTCATATTGCCTGAAGGATATCAAATAGAAGAAATTCCCAAAAGCCAGGTATATATTACCGAAAAGAAGGGGGTCAGTTGTCATTACTACATCGAAAAAGAGGAAAGAATCATTCGGTTGAAATATATGTTTATAGTGAAACAGCTTCATTTTGAACCGGCGGAATATCCTAATTTACAAGCATTGTGGGCCGCCACTGCCGAAAAAAACAATGCACTCATTGTACTCAAAAAACTTTAAACATATAAGAAATGAAACGCACACTATTCATTGTTATCACCTGTTTCATAGCAAGCGGTGTTTTGGGACAAGAAACAACGACCCCGGAGGTTAATACGAAATTCGGAAAGCCCTCGGACGAAGAACTCAAAATGACAGTTTACGAACCGGACACCACGGCCGCAGCCGTAGTACTCTGCAAGAAGACGAATGTTTTCTATGATGTTGTCAATAATGACTTCCGGATCAACTACATTTATGAAACTAAAATCAAAGTACTCAAACCAGAGGGAACCTCTTTTGCCAATGTTGTCATACCGTATTATGAGGACAAGAAAGGGAGTTCCATGAAAGAAATAGTAAGTCAGATAGATGCTTTCGCCTATAATATAGAGGAGGGCAAAACGGTACGTACGAAAATGAAACGCGAATTCATCTTTAAAGAACGCCTCAATGATAAATACATGCAAGTTAAATTCTCTGTTCCTAACGTAAAACCGGGAACCGTCATTGAATACAGATATAAGATATTGTCCGACTTCTATTTCCATATAAATAACTGGAGTGCCCAACAGTCTATTCCTGTTCATTATACAGAATATGATATCACCGTGCCCGAATATTTCAAATTCAACCTGGATATGCACGGAACAGAGCAACTGCAAACCGAGGATGAAACAGTTGGCGTCAATCTCGTTATCGGAGGGCAAGTATTTCAATGTAACGGTCGGCATTTGTGTTTCAAAGGTAACAAGCTACCGGGCCTGCATGATGATAATTACATCTGGTGCGTAGAAGATTACGGTACACAGGTCAATCTTGAATTGGGTGGACTTGATTTTCCGGGAGCACTCTATAAATCATTTACCCAAACCTGGGAGAATATAGATGAAGCATTACTGGATGACAGTGAATTTGGCGGACAACTTAAAATACAGAATCCATACCGGGAAGAAATGGCTGCCTTAAACTTAGATAACTTAAAAAGTAATGAAGAAAAAATAGCTGCTATTTACACTTTATTAAAAAAGAAAATATCCTGGAATGAAGAATATGCACTTTATGGAGGTAAAAGTAAAAAAACAGTAAAAGAAGGTATAGGTAACAATGCCGAAATCAACTTCATCCTGATGAGCATGCTCAAGGATGCAGGCATTCCCTCTTTCCCGATAGTTATGAGCCGCCGCAGTATGGGAATACTTCCTTACGCACACCCTAGCATACAGAAACTGAATACCTTCATTGTAGGTATAGCCAATACAGACAGTACACTTGTCTATCTGGACGGTTCAGTAACCCATGGCTACCTGAATGTACTTCCTCCCGTGCTAATGGTAAACCGGGCACGGGCAATAATAGGAGGTCGCCAAAGCAGATGGGTCGATTTGAGTCAAACCTGTAAAAATCAATTACGCTCTATGGTAAATGCAGTTATCAGCCCGGATGGTAAAATATACGGTAGCCGTAACACAAGCTATATGGGACAATATGCCTCTACCTTCAGAAAAAAATATCAGACAGCCAAAGACAGTACAGAATTTGTTAACGAACTGGCATCGAAAGAAGACGTAAAAATAAGTGTATTCAATACACAAGGTATCAACAAGTTCTCTCCGCAAGTCAAAGAAACTATCATATTTGAAAAGCAAGCTACCGTCAACGACAACTTCATTTACTTAAACCCGCTCGTGTTTCTGCACACAGAAAAGAATCCCTTCACTCAAACCGAACGAAAGCTTCCTGTAGAATATCCCTATGCAGAACAAATCACATTGTCCGTTAATCTGACCATCCCTGAAGGATATGCAGTAGATGAACTGCCTGAGGCACTACAGATAAAAACTGAAGATGGTCAAGGCATGTGTCGTTACAATATTGCCGTACAAGGCAATAAACTAACAATCAATTATATATTCAACTCCAGCAAATTGCTTTATCTACCAACAGAGTATGCCGGACTGCATCACTTCTGGAAAGTAATAGCAGAAAAGAATAATGAAACAGTAGTACTAAAAAAATTGTAAAGTGATCATGACAAGAAACAAATTATACAGTAGTATTCTGTTACTCTTGCTTGTACCTTTTGCTATACGAGCGCAAGTAGACATTACTCGCGACGCCTACTCCGTCGTACAAAATGCCACCACAGAGATTATCTGTGAATCGGCAACAAGTGCTCTGCAAAAAGAAAGTTATACTATCACCATTCTTAATGAAAAAGGACGAAACGCTGCACACTTCTTTTGTATGTGTGACAAGTTTCGTTCTCTGCGGAAATTCTCCGGAGAGATTACAGACCCGACCGGCAAGGTCATCCGCAAAATTAAGAAATCGGATTTACAAATGACTGAATACTCTTCGGGACTAACCAGTGATGACTATACTTATTATTACGAGTGTAACCTCCCACGCTATCCGCTTACGATAAAATATGAATGGGAAGTGAAATGCAAAGACGGGCTGATAGCCTATCCGAATTTTGTTCCTCAAAAAATGTACAATCAATCGGTGGTCAAGGCTGTATACAGTCTCCGGACTCCCCCAAACATGCCTACCCGCTACCGGGCAATCAATATCCAGACAGATATTACACAAAAAACAACCCCGGACGGTAGTACCCTCACAGAGGCATCTATAGGACCAATAGCCGCCCTCGAATATGAACCATTCGGTGCATCACTACCCGAGCGTATTCCCCGGATTTATTTTTCGCCGGGGCAATTTATCTTTGATGGTACACAAGGAGATATGAGTACCTGGCAATCATATGGCGCATGGCAAAACAGCTTACTCACGGGACGTGACCAACTGGCTGAACCTATAAAAACAAAACTACGTGAATTAACTGCCCATTGTACAACTCCCCGTGAAAAGGTACAAGCCATCTACAACTACCTGGCTACTACAACGCGCTATGTGAGTATCCAGTTAGGTATCGGAGGATTGCAACCCATTGCAGCAGCCGACGTCTGCCGTGCGGGTTTCGGCGATTGCAAAGGATTATCCAACTACACCCGTGCTATGTTGAATGAACTGGGCATCTCTTCTGTATATACTGCCATCAGCACAGACAATGAACGGCTACTGCCCGACTTTTCCAGTGCCAATCAGATGAACCATGTCATCCTGCAAGTTCCACTCCCCGGAGATACGCTTTGGCTGGAGTGTACCAATCCGCAATTACCTTTTGGATATATACACAGTGACATTGCCGGACACGATGCTCTCCTCGTTACACCGGACGGAGGTAAACTTCACCGATTACCCTCCTACCCCGATTCACTCAACACACAAACAACAATTGCCCAAATCACACTTACCCCTACCGGAGGAGCAAAAGTAAAGGCTTGTGAAACTTCCCGTCTTTTCCAATATGAAAACATGATAGGCATTACCCACCTTGAACCCGCCCGGCAAAAAGATCATTTGCGTTCTAATATCAATCTGGTACAAGCCAACATAAGTGATGTACAGATAACCGAGAAAAAAGATGCAATCCCCCAGATTGCTCTGCAATACGCAGTGGATACCGAGCAATATGGAAACAAGACAGGTAACCGACTATTTATTCCTGCCAATATCTTTCGAAAGGGTTTTATTACGCCCGAACTCAAACAACGTATTCAGGATGTCCATATCAACTACGGCTATCTGGATACAGACAGCATTCTTTTGCAAATACCGGAAGGATATGCCATAGAATCTCTTCCCAAAAGCTATAAAGCGGAAAACAATTTCGGTACCTTTAGCTCTTCTTTACAAATGAAGGGCAAGGAAATATATATTGTACACCGTTTACTAATGCACAAAGGCGTTTACCCTAAAGAATCTTATAAAGATTTTCTTGAATTTCGCAAGCAGATAGCAGGACAATACAATAGCAAGATTATCTTAAAAAAAGAAGTGCTTCCCGCACGGGGAGGTACGCCAAGCGATGGTTAATTGAAACTCTGTGAAATTCTGTAATTCTATGGTGAGTTTAGTTCATTAGAATCAATTTTGTGCTAAATGATGTTTGTCATTACCATCAGTCTTTTTCTCCGGTATCAATAAAGCTCTGCCTCATAGAGGAACGTATGACGCCTCGGTATGCAACGTTGTTTTAGATGTACATGTAAAGCAGCACGACATGTACATGTGGGACAGTACGACATGTACATGTGGAGCAGTGAAACATGTACATGTAAAACAAGACTGCTCACCGGGAAAAGGAACGTTCCTTTCTGAGAAAAACAAAGTACAACACCGGGCAACGGTGACGATGTCGTTTAGGGGCACTTCCGCTACCGAAAAGATATACCCATAATCTTCGTTACTATTCAGATATGAATCTATTTACGATTAGACGATTTACGATGTACGATTGGGATTACTCCGTTTTTGACAACGCTGAAACAAGCTTTTAAAAGAGTAACTTCAATCGTACATCGTAAATCGTCCAATCGTAAATAGATTCTGATATGAACAAGTAGTCTTATTATCCATTTTTAAACTGCCACAGGAAAATGTTTTAGAAAAATAGAGTACCTTTACGGCCGAAAGCTAAAATGTGCAACTTTGGATAATCATCGATATACTCATGGCGAAGAACTCGCTAATACACTCAGTCACGCTGCCGGAATTTTGCTGGGAGTTGTAGCAGGATATTTCCTGCTGGTAAAAGCGGCTACCGGTAGTGAGCCGAACTGGGCAGTTACCTGCATTGCAGTCTATCTGGCAGGTATGTTATCGTCCTATATCAGTTCAACCTGGTATCATGCTTCCAGACCGGGACCGAGAAAAGAATTGTTGCGTAAATTTGACCACGGAGCTATCTACCTGCATATCGCAGGCACTTATACCCCATTCACACTATTGGTGATGCGGCATGCCGGCGGATGGGGATGGGGAATCTTCACCTTCGTATGGCTCTCCGCACTTGCAGGTTTTATTCTGAGTTTCAAGAAACTGAAAGAACACAGTAACCTCGAAACATGTTGTTACATTGGAATGGGTGCTGCTATCCTAATAGCCCTGAAACCACTAATGAACTGTCTTTCGGAGATGGGAGCTTCACCTGCTTTCTGGTGGTTGATAGGTGGAGGTGCGTCTTACATCATCGGTGCAGTATTCTATTCTCTTCGTAAACCTTATATGCATTCAGTATTCCATCTCTTCTGCCTGGGAGGTAGCGTAGGGCATATTATAGCAATCTGGATGGTCTTATAAATCTTAAAAGTTTTCCGTTTTGGAAAACTTTCTATATCAGGAAGAAAGAAAAGTTTCCCGAAATTTAATGTTAAAAGCCTTTATACCTATAAGTAAATCTCTTATCTTTGTCCCGGTTTCGGAACTAAAAAGAGGTTTAGTCACAAGGGAACGCTGTGCAAATCGGCGACAGTACCCGCTGCTGTAATTCCCTGAGAATCCGCACATTATGTCACTGCATTTTATGCGTGGGAAGGCGTGCGAAGGAGGGATAAGTCAGAAGACCGGCCGGAACCAATGGACAATTAACAATTGACAGTTGACAATTGACAGTTGGCAGTGAGCGATTACTGTTTATCTGATTTTAATTGCCGCCTATTTTTTATTAACCACTCAGTTGTCAAACGTCAACTGCCTTTTGGTCAGCCAAAAACTGTCAATTGTCAATTGCCCACTGTCAACTGAATAAAGCTTTCGGGAGTTAAAGTTATGAACTACGCTGAAATTTGTATCATCAAACGTGATGGTAAAAGAGAAGATTTCTCTATTAGTAAAATTAAGAACGCTATAACCAAAGCGTTCAGTGCCTCCGGCATCACCGAAGAACAGCAGCTCGTGGCTGACATTACCATGAATGTCATCAGCCGTTTTTCCAATCCCACTATTACTGTAGAAGAGATTCAGGATCTGGTAGAAAAAGAATTAATGAAAGTACGGCCCGAAGTAGCCAAAAAGTACATTATCTACCGCGAATGGCGTAATACGGAACGTGATAAAAAAACTCAAATGAAACACGTAATGGATGGTATTGTAGCCATTGACAAAAACGATGTAAATCTGAGCAATGCAAATATGAGCAGTCACACTCCGGCAGGTCAGATGATGACCTTTGCATCGGAAGTGACCAAAGACTATACATATAAATACCTGTTACCCAAACGATTTGCAGAAGCACACCAGTTGGGCGATATTCATATTCACGATCTGGATTATTATCCGACAAAGACGACGACCTGTATTCAGTATGATATGGACGACCTCTTCGAGCGCGGGTTCCGTACCAAAAACGGAAGTATCCGTACTCCGCAAAGCATACAAAGCTATGCAACACTCGCCACTATCATCTTCCAGACCAACCAGAACGAGCAGCATGGCGGACAAGCAATCCCTGCATTCGACTTCTTCATGGCAAAGGGAGTAAGCAAATCATTCCGCAAGCATCTGAGTTCATTCATCAGTTTCTACGTTGCAATGGAAAGCAACACAGCTGTAGAAGAAAAAGCGATCCGCGCATTAATAGAAGAACACCTTCCTTCTATCAAAACCAGTGAACTGGAACGCGAAACACTGCGTATGGCGCTAACCGCTCTGCAGATCAATATAGACAAAGAACATCTGGCACGAGTCATAGAAAAAGCTTACTTTCAGACTCGCAAAGATACGCACCAGGCTATGGAAGGCTTTATTCATAACCTCAACACAATGCATTCACGTGGAGGCAACCAGGTGGTGTTCAGTTCTATAAATTACGGAACAGATACTTCTGCCGAAGGGCGCATGGTGATTGAAGAACTACTGACAGCCACTATCGAAGGGCTCGGTACCCGCGGAGAAGTACCGGTATTCCCCATTCAGATATTTAAGGTAAAAAACGGAGTATCTTACTCAGAAGAAGATTATCAAAAGGCAATGAGTGATTTTGAAGCAGCAGAGGAAGGGCGCATGACTTTCAGTGCTCCCAACTTCGACCTTTTTCTGAAAGCCTGCCGTACAACAGCCAAGGCACTATTCCCCAATTTTATGTTCCTGGATGCACCGTTCAACCAAAACGAAAAGTGGGATGCCAACGATCCGAAACGTTATCGCTATGAATTGGCAACAATGGGTTGTCGTACACGCGTATTTGAGAATGTTGTCGGAGAAAAATCTTCATTAGGACGCGGAAATCTCTCATTCACCACTCTGAATATGCCCCGCTTAGCTATTGAGGCACGCATTAAGGCAGAAAATATCATTGAAGACAAGCGTAATACGGATGCCATTGAGATGAAAGCCAAAGAGATTTTCCTGGAATCGGTACGTGAGATGGCCACTTTAGTAGCCGATCAGCTCTATGCCCGTTATCAATATCAGCGCACTGCTCTGGCACGCCAGTTCCCATTTATGATGGGCAATGATGTATGGAAAGGGGGCGGCAACCTGAATCCGAATGAGGAGGTAGGCGATGTATTGCGCAGCGGTACATTAGGTATTGGCTTCATTGGCGGACACAATGCCATGGTAGCGCTCTATGGCAAAGGACATGGTCACAGCGATAAAGCGTGGAATACTTTGTACGAGACTGTGATGGAAATGAATAAAGTAGCAGACGAATATAAAGCTAAATATAACCTTAACTATTCTGTGCTGGCAACTCCAGCCGAAGGTCTTTCCGGACGTTTCACCCGGATGGACCGCCGTAAATATGGCAAAATTGAAGGGGTAACTGATAATGATTACTACGTAAACTCTTTCCATGTGGATGTAAAAGAGCCCATCAGCATCGTAGAAAAAATTAAACGTGAGGCCCCCTTCCATGCCATTACACGCGGAGGGCACATCACTTATGTAGAGCTGGATGGTGAAGCACAGAAGAATATACGTGCCATCGCTAAAATTGTAAAGGTCATGTATGACGAAGGTATCGGCTATGGCTCTATTAATCACCCGGTAGATACTTGTCACAACTGTGGATACAAGGGAGTCATTTATGACAAATGCCCGGTATGCCAAAGCGAGAATATTTTGCGTATGCGCCGCATCACCGGCTACCTGACAGGTGATTTAAGTTCGTGGAATTCGGCTAAACGGGCAGAAGAAAAAGATAGAGTAAAACACTTGTAGAGTTGAAAATTGAAAGTTGAAAATGGAAAATTACTATTCAGTATGACAATGCACGCAGCTAATTTTCCATTTTCAACTTTCAATTTTCCATTTTCAACTAAATCAAATGAAGACTCTCAACTTACTATACACTTATCCGGAAACGATAGTAGATGGTGAAGGCATCCGGTATTCCATTTATCTGGCAGGATGCCGCCATTGTTGTCCGGGATGTCACAATCCGGAGAGCTGGAACCCGTGTGCCGGTAAAGAGCTGACAGAAGAACGAATCATGGATATGATCCGTGAAATAAAAACGAATCCACTCTTGGATGGAGTAACCTTCTCGGGAGGCGATCCGTTTTTTAATCCCGAAGCTTTTCTTTTATTAGTGAAACGGATAAAGGAAGAAACCCGGCAAAACATCTGGTGTTACACCGGATATACCTATGAAGAGATACAGGCACAGCCCCGCTTGGCAGCCGCCCTGCCTTATATTGATGTACTTGTAGAAGGGCGTTTCATCCAGGCACTCTATTCTCCTCATCTGGAGTTCAGAGGAAGCAGCAACCAACGGGTGATTCGCCTGCACCGCTAAAAAAACTTATATTCAACTGATCCTAACAACTGAAAATGTTTTTGTTTTGTTTAATTTGCAAGACTAAAGCATTTTTCGTTTATGGACCAAACACTTCCCCCAAAAGCTTCTGACACAGAAGAAACAGACGGCCTTCCCCTTCCGCGACGGATATGGGCGGTAGTAGCCATATCTTTTGCACTTTGCATGTCGGTACTTGATATTAATATTGTAAATATCGTATTGCCCACTCTTTCACACGACTTCGATGTATCTCCTTCCGTTATCACATGGATTATGAACGGATACCAGCTGGCAATCGTAATTTCATTATTATCCTTTTCGTCGTTAGGAGAAATATACGGATACAGACGTGTCTATCTCTCGGGAATAGCGCTCTTTTGCATCACCTCATTAATCTGCGCACTGTCTACTTCATTCTGGACACTGACACTTGCACGTATCTTTCAGGGATTCAGTGCCTCTGCCATTACCAGCGTGAACACAGCCCAATTACGTACCATCTATCCGCGCAACCAGATTGGACGCGGAATGGGAATCAATGCAATGGTAGTTGCCATATCCGCAGCAGCAGGACCTTCCATAGCAAGCGCCATACTTGCCGTCAGTTCATGGCACTGGTTATTTGCCATCAACATACCTCTGGGAGTAACAGCCCTGATACTCGGACACAAATATTTACCCCGGAAAGAAGAACGTTCCAAACGTAAGTTTGATATAAAAAGTGCTATTGCCAACGCAGTTACATTCGGACTACTTATTTATACAATGGACGGATTTGCTCATCACGAGCGAATGGACTACATTGCCATTCAGATAGTTATATTGGTTATAGTAGGCATCTACTACGTTCGTCGGCAATTGGGACAATCCTCTCCGCTTTTGCCGCTGGATTTACTAAAAATACCCATTTTCACTTTATCCATCAGTACTTCCATCTGTTCGTTTACCGCACAGATGCTGGCAATGGTTTCCCTGCCTTTTTTTCTGCAAAACACGTTGGGACACAATGAGGTTATGACTGGTTTACTACTGACTCCATGGCCTATTGCCACTCTGATTACCGCACCTACAGCCGGATACCTTGTTGAACGCATCCATCCGGGAATCCTGGGAAGTATCGGCATGATACTTTTCGCAACCGGACTCTTTTCACTGTCTACACTCACCGCAGAATCAACCGATCTCAGCATTATCTGGCGATTGGCACTATGTGGTGCAGGCTTCGGTCTGTTTCAAACACCCAATAACAGTACGATCATATCCTCCGCACCTACCACACGGTCGGGAGGAGCCAGCGGAATGTTGGGAATGGCAAGGTTATTGGGACAAACATTCGGAACAACACTTGTTGCATTGCTATTCAGTTTCATAGCACATGAAAAGAGTACTTCCGTCTGCTTGCTCGTAGGAAGTGGATTTGCAGTGGCAGCAGCTATTATCAGCGGATTACGGATTTCTCAACCTTCAACGGTAAAGTAATATCATGTATTTCCTCCATATACCTCAACAAAAGCGATACATAGAGTATATATATTGCCTGCATGCAGGATACGCCCGGCGTACATACAGCCAAGGCGTACTCTGTATGCAGGCAAAGTAACTCTCACATACCGGTACTTTACAGACCTGCTAACAACTGTGACAATTCTTTCCGCCAGTCCATACCATTCTCCGGTTGATAAGTATGCAGCCCAAACTCTTTGCCGATATGTATATTCGAAGCTCCATCATCAACAAAAAGTGTTTCGGAAGGAAGCATACCACTATCTTTCAACATATAGTTAAATATTTCCGGTTCAGGCTTGGTGCAACCTACCTGATAAGACAGATACAATTTATCACAATAATCCGTCAAAGGCTTCCCCTGAGAAGAAAATCCGGGACTGCATGCCCACGACATTACATAGGGATTCGTATTACTTAAAATATATACATGATAAGACTTTCTGAGTTCCAGCATATAATCAAGCTTGCGTATATCTACCCCCGTGAAGAATCCCAGCCATGCCTGTCTGGTCTCCTCCATTGTCAGCTCACGTCTGCACAATTCTCCCAGCTTATCCCGAAATCCTTCTGCTGTCAGTTTACCCTCTTCCAGCTCCTGGAAAATACCAGTCTGATGATACTTATCCAAACGTGTTTCTGCATCTTTCAGTCCTAACTTAATAAAGGCCTGAACCGCTTTATCACGATCTATGTCAGCAATGACACCCCCAAAGTCAAATACGATGTTCTTTACCATAATACCCAATGTTATATTTAGGGCAAAGATAAGCCTTATCTTCCTATGAGACAGTGTATAAGTGATTGATCTTCATCAAAAAGAATAGAAATTTTTAAATTAAAAATGAACACAGGAGGCACAGAGGATAATATTATAAAACCTCTGTGCCTCCTGTATATTCTGTACCGAATTTATCTTAAAAGAAGAATCTCAATATATCATTAAAGTTAGCCCATATCAACAATCCGAAAAGCAGGAACATACCTGCCATCTGTGCATACTCCATAAACTTATCACTCGGTTTGCGACGCGCAATAATTTCGTAGAAAAGGAATAATACGTGTCCGCCATCCAATGCAGGGATAGGCAAAATATTCATAAAGGCAAGAATAATAGAGAGAAATGCCGTCATATACCAGAACTGATGCCAATCCCAGGTAGCGGGGAAAATACTACCGATTGTTCCGAAACCACCCAACTGCTTAGCTCCCTCTTTTGAGAAGAGATATTTCATATTGCCAACATAGCCTTTCAATGTTTTCACTCCTAAATGCACACCGGCAGGGAAAGATTCAAAGAAACCATATTCCTTAGTAACCATCGGCATCACCCGATTCATAGGCTGTGCATAAACACCGATACGGAAAGCAGAATCTGTACCTAAAGTTACGGTATCCATCTCCCCGGCACGAACATAAGTCAGCGTGATCTGATGCAAATCTACAGTATCGTTATTCAAAGTTGCTGCCTTCTGTTTACGTGTAGCCATCTCTTCGAGATAATCAAAATAAGAAACAGGTTTGCCATCAAGTGCAATAATACTATCACCCGGCATTAGGCCAGCCTGAGCTGCATGTGAATTGGCAATTATACTATCTACCACATAAGGTACCCGGAAAGAAGCAAAACGTACGCTGTCAGCCATCAAACGCTGCATCATATCTTCGGGAATATAAACAGAAGCTTTCTGTCCTCCACGAAGTACAGTCACTTCACGTGCATCGGCAACCTGGCTCAACACATCAGCATCATAACGCAGAAACTCCACACCATCAGCTGATAACAGCACATCACCATCCTGAAAACCTACAGCCTTAGCAGTCTCATTGAACTGCATACCCAACGGTGCTTCCTGAATTTTAATATACTGGTCACCCCAGGTGAAAAGAATCATAGAATAGATGAACAATGCCAACAGGAAATTGAACAATACGCCACCTACCATTATCAACAATCGTTGCCAAGCCGGTTTAGAACGGAATTCCCACGGTTGTTCAGGTTGTTTCATCTGGTCAGTATCCATTGACTCGTCTATCATTCCAGAGATCTTGACATAACCACCCAAAGGCAACCAGCCTACGGCATATTCTGTATCACTCTTCTTTGGTTTGAACTTGAAAAGAGTGAACCAGGGATCAAAGAATAAACAAAACTTTTCGACCCGCACTTTGAATAAACGGGCAAAGAGAAAATGTCCTCCTTCGTGTATAATAACAAGCAACGAAAGGCTCATTATCAACTGGAGGGCACGGATTAAGAATGTTTCCATCGGTTTATTTACAATTTTACTATTTACAATTTACTATTAGTTCAGTGGCTATGCGGCGGGCTTCGGCATCAGTTGCCACATAGTCATCATACGTAGGAACCTGTACGAACGAAGCACGTTCCATCGTTTGTTCTATTACATTACTCATTGCAAGGAAGCCTATCTCATCACGCAGAAAAGCAGCAACCACCACTTCATTGGCGGCATTAACAATACAAGGCATATTGCCTCCGCGATACATAGCTTCATAAGCCAAAGCCAGATTGCGGAAACGTTTGGTATCAGGCTGTTCAAAGGTGAGACTGGTACACTTGGCAAAATCCAGACGATCAAACGAAGAAGCAACGCGGTCGGGGTAAGAGAATGCATACTGAATAGGCAAACGCATATCAGGCATACCTAATTGTGCCTTCACGGCACCATCTTCAAACTGCACCATCGAGTGAATAACCGATTGAGGATGCACCACTACTTCTATCTGACTTGGTTGCACACCAAACAACCATTTGGCTTCAATCACCTCAAAACCTTTATTCATCATAGAAGCAGAGTCGATCGTAATCTTAGCTCCCATCTCCCAGTTAGGATGCTTCAACGCCTGCACTTTAGTGACAGTTTGCAACTGCTCCAGAGTATAGGTACGAAACGGACCACCAGAAGCAGTCAGTATTACTTTTTCAACAGGATTCCCCACCTCACCGGAAAGACATTGAAATACTGCTGAGTGTTCCGAGTCTACAGGTAAAATAGGAGTACGGTACTGCTGCGCCAATACATTAATTAATTCTCCGGCTACAACCAGCGTTTCCTTGTTTGCCAAAGCAATGGCTTTACGGGCGCGGATGGCATTGATCGTAGGTTTCAGTCCGGCATATCCCACCATAGCAGTCAACACGATATCTATCGGTCCGGACTCTACAATCTGACACAAAGCTTCGGTACCGGCATATACTTTAATCGGCAAATCTCTTAACGCCTCTTTCAGCTGATCATATTTCTCTTCGTTAGCTATAACCACGGCCTCGGGCTGAAACTTTCGTGCCTGGGCTATAAGCATATCTACTTTGTTATTGGCTGTCAGAGCATATACCTCATACAATTCGGGATGTTCTTCAATCACCTGTAGAGCTTGCGTACCAATAGAGCCTGTAGAGCCTAATATAGCTATTTGTTTCTTTTTTATCTCTTTATTCATGATTTAGAATACAATGTACTTTTCGGGATTCACCGGACGTCCTTTATTCCACAACTCAAAATGCAAATGAGGACCAGTAGTAAGCGTACCACTGTTTCCTACCAATGCAATAGCTTCTCCTGCCTGTACCTTATCACCTTCACGTTTCAATAATGAACCACAATGTTTATAAATAGAAACGAAGTCCTGATTGTGTTGCACTTCTATCAAATAACCGGTTTCGGCTGTATAGGTACTCAGAATAACCGTACCATCCAACGTAGCAAGTACACTTTCATTGGGATTGGCGGCTATATCTGTTCCGTAATGCTTCTTCTCTGCATCAAAGTGAGCAGAAATCATACCACGTGTAGGACGATAAAAAATCAGTCCGTTCACATTAGGCTGCGAAGTAATAGAGGTAAGGTTGTACTTCTCTGCCTCCTCATACTGGCGACGGAATTCCTCTTCACGTTTGGTACGTTCCATTAGAGAGTCCTTACGCAAAGTTGTCAGTGTATCCATACTTTGTACGGAGTCAACACGGACTTTTCCGCTAAAGATATCCTGAATATTCATAATATACAGATTCTGCCGTTCTACCAGTTGTTGCAAAGAATCCACACGTAAAGCGTTAGCTACTATCTGGTTACGAACTTCACTATTCATATATCCGGGAAGATAGTTGCGCAAAGGAGTGAAAGCAATAATAATGGCAGCAATCAAAAAAAGAATAGTCAACACAGAGAGCAAAACAGAAAGACCATTCAATTTTGATACACGAATCCCCACCACCTCTTCGAGTGTGTTCTCGTTGATAATAGTGAGTTTATACTTGAACTTTATATTGTTCCAAAAAGCTTTACTGCGTTTCTTCTTTGGCATTATTTTATCGTATTGCGTACAAATGTAAGCATTTCGCTAATTCTTTCTACTACTGATCACACAGATTAACACTGATTCATTCTTCTTCAAGTTCATCAAGATTCAGTAACCCTTCGGGCAAATCAACCACAATAAGTTTACGTTCCTGATCAATACCTTTAATAAACTCCTCCTGTGCAGGCACCAACAATTCTTCACCATCCGGACGTTCTACTACAAAAAGCGTATTAACAGTAGACATGTCTACATCTGTCACTTTTCCCAAATCACCATGAGCGGAATCCTCCATACGGAAACCAACAAAGAAATTCCAGGAGAGTTCTCCCGGTTCTGCTTCATCCACATGTTCGATAGGGAAATATACATCCACATTGGTAAACATGCGGGCACGCTCGGCAGTATCTACTCCTTCAAGTTTCACCAAAGCTGTGGAATCAGAACGAAAACGGTACTCTTCTATAAAGAAAGGAACAAAAATACCGTCAAGCAGACAAATAAAATAGTCACAATCAACACGGTCGAAAATATCATCTGTAAAAGTGAACGACAACTCACCATGTATACCATGAGGTTTATTAAAAATTCCTATTTTATATACTTCTTCTTTTCTTATCATATTCGTGTAATTCGCGCGCCAATAGCATTCAACCGGCCTTCAATATTCTGGTAACCACGATCTATCTGCTCTATATTATGAATACGACTGATCCCTTCGGCACTCATAGCAGCAATCAGCAAAGCAATACCGGCACGAATATCGGGTGAAGTCATATTACCACCACGCAATTTGAAACCATGATTGTGTCCGATTACAACAGCACGGTGCGGGTCACAAAGTATTATCTGTGCTCCCATATCTATCAGTTTATCTACAAAGAACAGACGGCTTTCAAACATCTTCTGATGTATCAGCACACTTCCTTTGGCTTGTGTGGCTACTACAAGCAGCACACTAAGCAAGTCGGGAGTAAGTCCCGGCCAGGGTGCATCGGCAATAGTCATAATAGAACCGTCAATAAATGATTCTATCTGGAAGCTTTCCTGTGCAGGGACATAAATATCATCTCCACGCTGTTCCAGTTTAATACCAAGACGACGAAAACTTTCAGGAATAATACCCAGGTTTTCGTAAGAAACGTTCTTTATAGTGATTTCACTCTTTGTCATAGCCGCCATACCGATAAAACTACCTACCTCAATCATATCAGGCAATACGGTATGCTGTGTCCCATGTAACTCTTCCACCCCTTCAATAGTCAGAAGATTAGATGCAATACCACTGATCTTGGCTCCCATCCGATTGAGCATCTTGCAGAGCTGCTGTAGATAAGGCTCACAAGCAGCGTTGTAAATTGTTGTTGTTCCTTTCGCCAGAACAGCAGCCATTACAATATTGGCAGTTCCGGTTACGGAAGCTTCATCCAACAACATGTAAGTACCATGCAATTTATCTGCAGTAATCTCATAAACACCGCGTTCGTCGTTGTATCTAAAATCGGCTCCCAAACTCTGAATACCAATAAAGTGGGTATCCAAACGACGACGGCCAATCTTATCACCACCGGGTTTGGAAATCATTGCTTTGCCAAAACGAGCTACCATAGGGCCTATCAGCATCACAGATCCCCGCAAACTGGAACATTTCTTCAGAAATTCATCACTCTCCAAATAGGCCAGATCTACACTCTCTGCTTTGAAACTATAAGTATCAACACCTTGCTTTGCAACTGTCACCCCCATATCTCTCATCAACTGAATAAGATTATTGACGTCCAGAATATCGGGAATGTTATTTACTATTACTTCCTCAGCAGTAAGCAATGTAGCGCAGATAATCTGCAACACTTCGTTTTTAGCACCCTGCGGATGAATCTCCCCACACAGTTTGTGCCCTCCTTCGATTACAAATGAAGCCATATGATTAGTAGTTAGAATTTAGTAGCTAGTAGCTGGAATTCAGTAGTAAGTAACTAATAGTCAATTTAGTAGTTGGTAGTTCAGACAACACGCCACATGGATTCTATCTACTTACTACTAGCTACTTACTACTAGCTACTTACTACTTAATCAATATTTTCTTCTCTGATTATTATTCCGGTTATTGGTATAATTCGTTTTCGGACGATAGTTCTGTGCCAAACGTTCTGCCATCAAACGAACAATGTCATCATCCATCTGTAGTTTTCCACCGGAAAGTTCTGCCAAATCCTCAGCAATCTTACGATCGTCTACCGTATCTTTATTCCAAGCCATATAATCTTTCTTCATATGGTTACAAATAAGAGCAACCAGATTTTTCTTTTCATCTCCTTCCGGAAATTCACATGCTTTATTGATAAGTATCTCAAGCGTACGTCCGTAATGACGATAGCGGATTTTAGTACTTGGATAAGGGATCGGTTCCGGTTTTGTTCCTAAATTCTCCTCGTGGATGATCTCGTATGGATATTTAATATCCAACTTGAAGTTAGCCATAATAGCCAAATGATCCCACAGTTTATGTTTGAAATCGGGTACATCTCTTAGATGAGGAAACATATTTCCCATAATATTGATGATAGTATTTGCACAACGTTGGCGCTCGGCCGGATCTTGGATAGTAAGTGCATGATCTACCATATTCTGGATACTTCGCCCATATTCGGGAAGGGGCATTCTCTTCTGTTGGGTGTTATACTGCATAAAATAATAATTAAAAATTAAAAGTTAAAAATAAGAGCAGAGCACCTGTTACAACACCTTTTTAGGAAGGGAAGCAACAAACTCTTTCAAATAAAAAGGCTCAAAATAGGCCACATCCTTATAATCCTCCTTTGCTACAGCTTTCTCGGCAAGCGGAAACATCATTTTAGCCAAAGGATGTATATCGTCAATAAAATGCGCATTCGAATGTGTTATCTTCTCGCTGCATTTGGCTGCACCATTACCAAAGAAATAAACCGGATGTTCATCTAAAATATCAAGATAGGAATCCTCGTCGATAATATCCGCAGAAATAGGACGTATCACATTCAGGCTACGATCATAAACAGCTGCATATACCTCCATACGGCGTGCATCAATCATTGGACAGAGAAGAGCATTTTCCGGCAACTCATGATACAACAATACCGGTACACACAATACTTCAAGTGTAGGAATGCCAATCAACGGTATATTACGCCCATAGCAAATCCCTTTAGCCATTGAAACCCCGATACGAAGTCCGGTATATGACCCTGGTCCACAACTCACAGCCACCGCATCCAAAGGGATTGCATGACTATCGATAAACGACAAAGCCTCATCAACAAAAACTCCCAACGACACGGCGTGTGAAGGACCTTTCATATCTTCCTGCACAAAAATCGTTTGCCCGTCTTCACTCACCGCTACCGAACACACTGCGGTAGAGGTTTCAATATGTAAGATACACGACATAATTTTCAGATTATTAAACTGACGCAAATTTAACTGATTATTTTCAGATTACCACACAGTAGCATGAATTAAAGCAGATTTCAGTTAAAATTCATTGTTAAAATGTTTTTTTTGCTTACTTTAGCAGGCCGTTTTATACAAGTAAAAGGCGTAAATAAACAACAAACATTACATGAGCTATCTTCGCTGCATCATATGTATCCTTCTCTGCTGCTTGAGGACTAATGTTTCTCTGGCACAATCTTTCCAAGAAAACAAACCCGGTATCCCTCTAATGTCTGCCCAAGTAATCCGTGAAGACAGTCTGAAATCATTGCTCAACCAAACTACAAACCCTCACAAACGTATCGATTTACTTCTCAACCTAAAAGATATAAGTGAAGGAAACGGGATTGAAACACAATACACAAGGCAATTGTTTGAAGAAGGTAAAAAGACGAAAGATCCTTATGCAATCTTTGTGGCAGTAACTCACATGGTCACTAAGTACGCCAATCAGCAAGAAAAATCAGATTCTTTACACAACTATTACATCAAAACGCTGGAAGAAATAGAAAAAGGAACTCCTGCCGAAGGAGCAGCCACCTTCTTCAAAATGAATATCTACCATAGATTAATTGGTGTTACAACCGACAAGCAGGAACGTACAGAATTCTTCCGGCAGATACGTAAAGAGTTCAAAGCCCGGCAAGCTACTGAAGACAAATATCAGAAAGTGAAACGTTTGTTTCTTGAAGGATTGATGCAGTTGTGGGAACTCAACGACCAGGGTAAATCTAAAATCTATGTACCTGAAATTCCACTTTGGGAAGAAGCTTGGAATACAGCACAGGATTTTCCGGGAGAATATGTCCGCAGATATTATTGGGGCTCTATCCATTCTCTTCTGAGTGGCGCTTACAATCAGCAACAAGATTACGAAAACCAAAAAAGAATCACCTGGCAAGTAATTGATGAATGTAAAGCTTACTATAAACTTTCAGAGGAAGTGTATCCACGTCCTTTTCTCTATAAAGACAATACCTACGTGAGATATTACACACAGCTGATACGCGGTGCTATGTATATCAGTGACGAAGAAGCTTACAAGATTTATAACCTTTTCCGCCAACATATGCTGTCTGCCCAAGAAGAGTTTTTGGACCGGAACAAAATATATCTTTTTGAGACTGCTTATCTCTTTCTGGGAAATATGCATCGGGTGGATGAAGCCCTTGCTAATTGTGACTCACTCATCCACATGATTGAAACCAACCATGCCCCCGGATTCACCCGGATATTGGAAACCTACAAAAATAAAGCCTACCTTTTCCGTCGTGCCAATCGCCCGGAAGACGCCTGTATCGCTTATGAACGTGCGATGCAGGTTTCTGATTCTTTAATCAAGAAAGAATACGTTGAACGCGTTGAAGCATTACGTCTTAAAAATGATATTGATAAACTCAAACTGGAAAAAACGGTACTGACAGCTCAAAACCGACTGGTAGAATTTATCTTCACTATCTGTATTTTGATCGTAGTGGTTTCTATCAGTATGTATTACTATAAAAGCCTTAAAAAGACGCGTAAACTTCAAAAGGAAATTTTCCGGCAAAGTATCAAGGCACAAGAAAGCGAACAGATGAAGTCTGCTTTCATTAACTCTATCTGCCATGAGATACGTACTCCTTTAAATTCTATAAACGGTTTCTCTGAGATACTGATTGACGAATCGACCCCTACAGAAGATAAAAAAGAATATCAAAACATCATACAAGAGAATACACGAATACTAACCTCACTACTCGACAGCCTGATAGAAGTAGCCAATCTGGACAGCCTTACCGAAGCACTTCCTCTGGAGGATATAGAAGTTACCTCTATTTGCCGTACGGAAATGGAATACCTGCAAGAGACAGAAGGGAAAGAAGGCATACAATACTTACTTGATCTTCCTGTGAAAGAGTGCATAGCCCACACCCACGCACAATACCTCTCATTGTTATTACGTTCCTTACTGAACAACGCAAATAAGTTCACCCAAGAAGGTAGCATTTGTTTATCTTGTAGTTGTAACAAAGAAAATAAAAAAATAATTATTAATGTAACAGATACCGGCTGTGGCATTTCGGCAGACAAACACGAATATGTATTCCAGCGTTTCACCAAGCTGAATACATTTACTCTTGGTAACGGATTGGGACTATACTTATGTCGTCTTATTGCACGGCATATGAATGGAAACATAAAAATAGATCCGAACTGGTCTAAAGGAAGTAAATTCATCTTCACAATCCCTATGGGAAACAACCAAACAGAATGAACACTACGAAGTATTACATATTATTACTTTTTCTTTTCTGTACACCGTTCGCTTTATCTGCAGAAAACACGTTGAAAGATAGTTTACAGAACGTACTGAAACATACCATTGATGTCCCTCAACGGGTCACACTATTAATTAATATATTAGACTTGTCCGACTCTGATCCTGATGAAATATCTATTGCACGCGAATTATATAAAGAAGCGCAGCAGGTCAATGATAGATTTGCTCTATCTGCATCATTGGGCCCAATCACAATCGGTATGATAAACAATCCGGAAAAACGAGATTCTCTGTTGATGGTTCTCAACCAAGCAGAAAGTCTTATGAAAAATTCTGCCGAAGATGGTATACCGGAATATTATAAAATGACACATAAAGCACGAATCCTGCAAATGACTTCACGGGATGAACGAGCAGAAATTTGTGATCGCATCCAGGAAGAGATTAATGCACAAAAAACTTCTGAGAACAGATATCAGAAAGCTTCCCGACTCTTTCTCACAGGAGTAATACGCTACTTATTTATTTCGTTGACAGAGAGTTCTGACTTTAGCGAATCATTACCATATTGGGAAGAAGCCTGGAGGCTGGTAGATGAATTTCCACTCCCTGCCCGTAAGAACTTCACAGTCAATATTTACGTCATGCTAAGCTTTTCGTATAAAAACACCGGAGACAGTGATAAATTAATCAGAATCTCAGAAGAATATCTGAAAAGAATGGATGAATACTTCGCCCAGAAAGAAGTTATCAACCGCCGTCCTTATATCTACAAAGACAATGTTTATCTGATATGCTATCAGCAATTAATGCTTAGTCATAAGCTTATAGGTAAAGTAAAAGCAAATGAATACTATACTAAATATTGTAAATTTGTAAGAGACGGAAAAGGAGACGCTCTTTTACGTAACAAACTCTATTTCTACTTGGCCAGTCAGCAATATTATGAGAGCTTGGAAAACAAGGGACAAGCGTTGGCTTTCTGTGATTCAGTCATAAATCTTATCGAAAGTGGAAAAGCAATCAACGTGAATTATACTACCCATTATCAGAAAAAGGCAAGATTACTGAGAGAGCTAAAACGACAGGAAGAAGCCTGCCTGGTGTACGAACGAGCTATCCACGTAACAGATTCATTGGTACGAAAAGAGTTATTGCAACAGATCGGCGAGATGCAAGTGACCGACGAAGCATCCGAACTTAAACTGGAAAAAGCAGCAATCAGCAGTAATATCCACAGTATTGCGTTTTATTGTACTACGGGATTAGTAACCATTTCTATCCTCTTCAGTATCTACTTTTATATTAATCTGCAACGTACTAAAAAGCTTCAGCAAGAATTAATCCGACATACCCGAAAAGCACAGGAAAGTGAACGTATGAAATCAGTCTTCGTTAAATCCATTTGCCGGGAAGTACGTACACCATTAGATAATATCAACACCTTCACCAAGCAAATAACAGATGATTCGTTAAGTTCCGAAAAACGGGCTCAGTACTCTGATATTATCACTGACAATTGCAAAGAACTAACCTCCTCATTGGACAATATGCTGGAAACTGCTTATAAAGAAAGTTCTTCTCAATAACACATATAACAAAATCCCCCCTTAATAAAAGGCATAGCAGAGGGATATACCGGCATATTTTTTCGGTTTTGAAGCAATAATCTTAAAATATTCCTGTACTTTTGCAAAAAACAATTGATTATATGATACAATCTATGACGGGATATGGCAAAGCGACTGCTGAGCTGACCGAAAAGAAAATAAATGTAGAGATTAAATCGCTCAACAGTAAAGCAATGGATTTATCTGCTCGTATTGCTCCGGCATACCGTGAAAAAGAGATGGAAATCCGTAATGAAATCTCACGGACGCTGGAACGTGGTAAGGTAGATTTCAGCCTTTGGGTAGAGAAAAAGGAGAGTGCTGAAAGTGCTACGCCTATCAATCAAGCATTGATAGAAGGATATTATAAACAAATAAAAGATATTGCAGACAATCTAAACATTCCGGTTCCTGTAGACTGGTTTCAAACACTACTTCGTATGCCGGACGTAATGACAAAAACAGAAATACAAGAACTGACTGAAGAAGAATGGGAAACTGTGCACGTCGCTATTGAAGAAGCTATAAAACATTTGGTTGATTTCCGCAAACAGGAAGGTGCAGCACTGGAAAAGAAGTTTCGCGAAAAGATAGCAAACATCTCTCACCTGCTGGAATCTATTACTCCATATGAAAAAGAACGTGTCGAGAAAATTAAGGAACGTATTACAGACGCCCTCGAAAAAACTCTAAGCGTGGATTATGATAAAAACCGTCTGGAACAGGAGCTTATCTATTACATAGAAAAACTCGATGTCAATGAAGAAAAACAACGCCTCAGCAATCATCTGAAATACTTTATCAGCACCATGGAAAGTGGTAACGGTCAAGGCAAGAAACTCGGATTTATTGCTCAGGAGATGGGACGTGAAATCAACACATTGGGTAGTAAATCCAATCATGCAGAGATGCAAAAGATTGTAGTCCAGATGAAAGATGAACTGGAACAGATAAAGGAACAGGTACTCAACATTATGTAGTGCTTCCCGCACGGAGAAGTGCGGCAAGCGTTGTTTTACTAACACAAATTGTGTATGAAAGGGAAACTTATTATTTTTTCCGCTCCTTCGGGTTCGGGTAAATCTACAATTATAAACTATCTGCTAACGCAAGATTTAAACCTTGCATTCTCTATTTCGGCTACAAGCCGTCCGCCACGTGGTGAAGAGAAGCATGGAGTAGAGTACTTCTTCCTCTCTCCGGATGAATTCCGCCAGCGTATTGCGAACAATGAATTTCTGGAATATGAAGAAGTATACAAAGATCGTTACTACGGTACCTTGAAAGCACAGGTGGAACAGCAATTGGAAGCCGGGCAAAATGTAGTGTTCGATGTAGATGTGGTAGGTGGATGTAATATAAAGAAATTCTACGGAGAACGGGCCTTATCCTTGTTTATCCAACCACCCAGTGTAGACGAGCTTCGTCGTCGTCTAACGGGCCGGGGCACAGATGCTCCCGAAGTCATAGAACATCGTATAGCTAAAGCCGAATATGAATTGAGCTTTGCCCCCAGATTTGATAAAGTGATTATCAACGATGATCTGGAAACAGCTAAAGCGGAAGCGCTGAAAGTAATCAGAGAGTTTCTGACATTATGAGTAAATTGAAAACCGGAATATTCAGTGGCTCTTTCAATCCGATACACATTGGACATCTTGCACTGGCTAATTATCTTTGTGAATTCTGCGGGTTAGATGAGGTCTGGTTTGTAGTAAGCCCACACAATCCATTGAAAGAGCAAGCTGATTTATGGCCCGACGAATTGCGTCTCCGACTGGTACAGCTTGCCATTGGAGACTATCCACATTTCCGTGCTTCTGATTTTGAATTTCATCTTCCCCGCCCCTCGTATACAGTCCACACGCTGGACTGTCTGAAAAGCAGCTATCCGGAACGGGAATTTCATCTTATTATTGGTTCGGATAACTGGCTGACCTTCGACCGTTGGCGCGAACCAGAACGAATTATTGCAGAAAACCAAATACTCATTTATCCACGTCCCGGATATCCCGTAAACAAAGACGAATTACCCGGAACAGTCCGTATCGTCGACTCTCCTACTTTCGAAATAAGCTCCACATTTATCCGTCGTGCTCTGACCGAAGGAAAAGATGTACGTTACTTCCTCCATCCGGCTGTCTATCGCCTGCTACGTGCCGAATTATAAGGACACCCCTGCATCTCAGTAAGGAACGTTGTACGACATGTGCATGTCGTACATCCCCAGATGTGCATGTCGAACAGTACGAGATGCACATCTCGTACAGCACGACATGTGCATCTCGTACATCGTTGGGTTACGACTTCCTCTACATCCTATTACAACATACGATACGAAAGGAAGTGTGATCCATGTTACTACTCTTTCTGTTGATGCAACGTAATAACCACCACTTCTGTCGGAGCGCCAATACGTATATTCCTGTTAGAAGTACCCAGCCCATTGGTAACAATCATTGGTATATTAGCCGTATTATACTTCAATCCCGTAAGAAAACGGCTTCCATAGTGAGAAGGGATAATAGGAGCATAACCAAAGATACGCACTTGTCCACCATGAGTATGTCCGGCAAGAGCAAGATCAGTATTTGCAACGGAAACATCTTCGACGTAATCAGGAGTATGAACAAGCAAAATAACAAAGTCTTCAGGAGAAAGATCAAGCGTAGGCGATTTACCATTCTGCTTCAAATCAAAAGGGTTGCGCACACCGGCAATAAGTATCTGTTGCCCATCGCGCTTTAAAGTGTCCACCCGGTGTTCAAGAACACGCATACCATGGCGTTGCATTTCACGAACAATGTCGTCATGGCAACGCTCGTAATCATTGTTGCCCATCACGCCATACGTTCCCATCGGAGTTTTCACCTGAGACAAAGCAGCAAACAATTCGGGTACATATTCACAGCCTTCCTGATAGTCCCCTCCCATCAACAGTACATCGGCCTGTTCGGCTATCAACAAGCGAACGAGACCAGCCAGTTCCTTTTCTTTAAAAAGGCTCTTATAATGAAAATCGGAGATAAAAGCAATGCGGAAACCATCAAAAGCTTCGGGCACATCCCGATGGGTAAAGTCATACTTTACCACTCGGTCTACTCCTTTATAAGTGGAGGAAACACTTACTTCAGAATACGTAATTAATGTACCGGGAGCCGTTCCTGCCGGAACAGAAGGACGAGCCACAACAGGTTTAGACTGTTTCTGACGCTTCTTGCTACGTTCCGGATTCTTTAGTGTCGAATAATCCGGAGCAAAGAGTGTAGAGGACAGAGTGGAAGTATCAGAATATAGAGAATCTGCATTCAGTATAGGATAGGACGGAGATACTACCAGATTTTTCTTCGATTTACAGGAAGAAAAGAGAAAAGAAAAGAGAAACAGGAGGTATATTAGCTTCTTCATATGTCAAAATAATAAGTAAACAAGCAATATGCTAATTTGTTGCCAGAGAGATATCATGAAGACCAACAGCAAATTATTTTTCGAGAAGCAAAGATACAGATTTTTGAAGTATCTTTGCAGCATGGAAGAGATAAAACAAAATTCTTTGCGTGCATGGATACTTGCTGCACGCCCCAAAACACTGGCAGGAGCAGCTACACCTGTTCTGGTAGGTACTGCTTTAGCTTATGCCGACGGACAATTTCACTGGCTGCCTGCACTGGTCTGTTTTCTTTTCGCCGGGTTGATGCAGATTGCAGCCAATTTTATCAATGACTTATTCGACTTCCTGAAAGGTACAGACCGGGAAGACCGCCTGGGACCGGAACGAGCTTGTGCACAAGGCTGGATTTCTCCCGGTGCCATGAAATGGGGAATATTATTTACCGTAGTCATAGCATGTCTTATCGGATGTATACTACTGTTTTATGCAGGCTGGCAGTTGATACTCGTGGGGATACTATGTGTAATGTTCGCTTTCTTCTATACCACAGGGCCTTATCCCCTTTCGTACAACGGTTGGGGAGATGCATTAGTACTCCTGTTTTTCGGATTTGTTCCGGTAGGAGGCACCTATTACGTACAGGCACTCACATGGACTCCGAATGTAACAATAGCTTCATTCATTTGCGGATTGATCGTAGATACTCTATTGGTAGTAAATAACTACCGTGACAGGGAAGCAGATGCACAAAGCGGAAAGAGAACGGTAGTAGTCCGTTTCGGAGAACCCTTCGGCAGATATCTGTATCTGATATTGGGAATTATTGCTGCAATATTGAGCCTGTGGCTATTGTCGGAGACACTCATTCCAGCCATCATAACAGCAGTTATTTATCTTACACTGCACATCGTCACCTGGCGCAAAATGGTAAAGATACATAGTGGTAAAAAGCTAAACAGCATACTGGGCGAAACTTCGCGCAATATGCTGCTTATGGGGATACTTCTATCACTGTCACTAGTGATATAGTGATAAGTACCATGCGGCATAATAGCGCAGCCACTAATCACTTATCACTAATCATTAATCACTATTTATACATCCTTTCGTAGTATTTCTGATAATCGCCACTGGTTACTTCTTCCACCCATTCCTGATTGTTCAGATACCACTCAATAGTTTTCACAATACCCACTTCAAACTTTGTTTCAGGATACCAGCCTAACGCATCGGTAATCTTTGTAGGATCAATAGCATAACGTTGGTCATGTCCCAAACGATCTTTCACGAAAGTAATCAGACTCTCGTTCATCCAATCGATAGTTATTTCACCATTAGCATTCTTTTCCTGCTTTTTCAGTACCTTACGATATTCCGGATGCTCAGTCATCAGACGATGTATAGTAGCAATGGTCAATTTAACAATTTCGAGGTTGGTCTTTTCGTTATGTCCACCCACATTGTACACTTCGCCTTCTACTCCCTGACGCACTACCAGATCAATAGCTTTACAATGGTCTTCTACGTACAGCCAATCGCGTACATTACTACCGTCACCATATACAGGAAGTTTCTTTCCTTCAAGAATATTCTTGATAATCAACGGAATCAGTTTTTCCGGGAAATGATACGGACCATAGTTATTAGAACAACGAGTGATAGTAACCGGCATTTTATACGTATCATGGTAAGCCATTACCACCATATCCGCACTTGTTTTTGAAGCACTGTACGGACTATGCGGGCAAAGCGGAGTTGTTTCATGAAAATATCCTTCAGCCCCTAACGAGCCATACACCTCGTCAGTAGATACCTGGTGATAACGTACCCCTTTACGCCAGGTTGGATATCCGTTCTCATCTTTTCCTGTCACCCAGGCACGACGGGCAGCATCAAGCAAGTTCTGCGTACCCAAAATATTAGTAATAAGGAATAACTGAGGGTTCTCAATACTACGGTCAACGTGACTTTCAGCAGCGAAGTTCACAACATAGTCGAACTTATATTCAGCAAAAAGCCGATCAGCCAAATCACGATCACAGATATCTCCTTTCACAAAAAAGCAACGTTCATTGTCGATGTCTTTTGCAATGGTACCAAGGTTTCCGGCATAAGTCAGTGCATCAAGCACCACTACACGAATGTCATCATGCTTGGCCAGAATGTACTTCAGATAATTAGCGCCAATAAATCCGGCAGCACCGGTTACAAGATAAGTTTTCATATTATTTCTGTTATGTTGATTTTATTGTTCAGCCAGTTCCAAAAGATATTTACCATACTCTGTCTTTTGCAGTCCTTCACCCAGTACACGAAGTTGCGCTGTTGTGATCCAACCGTTACGCCAAGCTATCTCTTCAATACAACTGACATAAAATCCCTGTCGGTTCTGAATAGTAGCTACAAAATTAGAGGCTTCAAGCAAACTATCACAATTTCCTGTATCCAACCAGGCAAAACCACGGCCAAAAAGCTCAACCTGCAACGTACCTTCCTCGAGATAAAGCTTATTCAAATCAGTAATTTCATATTCCCCCCGGGCAGAAGGTTGAAGCGATGCAGCCTTTTCAGTAACAGTAGCATCATAAAAATATAGACCGGGAACAGCATAATTACTTTTTGGAACAACCGGCTTCTCTTCAAGAGAAATGACCTTTCCGGATTCATCAAACTCGACTACTCCATACGCACGGGGATCTTTCACATAATAACCAAAAACACAAGCCCCCTTCTCTATCATAGCCGCCCGACGAAGCATAGCCGAGAATCCTTGTCCATAAAACATGTTATCTCCAAGTATCAAACATCCCGGTTCTCCATTCAGAAAATCAGCACCCAGTACAAATGCCTGTGCCAACCCATTAGGCTGCTCTTGTATCTTATACTGAAAAGACATACCTAGTTCTTCACCCGTTCCCAAAAGATCACGAAACATTGGCAGATCACGGGGAGTAGAAATTATCAATACTTCACGAATACCCGCCAGCATCAATGTAGAGAGTGGATAATAAATCATCGGCTTGTCATATACCGGCATGATTTGTTTCGATATGGCTTTAGACAATGGATAGAGGCGCGTAGCACTTCCACCGGCAAGAATAATCCCTTTCATAAGTAGTTCTTTGTAATTACGGGGACAAAGAACGGAAAGAATTTTGAAATGACAAAATAAAAAGACAATAGTATAAGCAGTATTCTGCTTTTTATTACATTTATAGAATAGATCGAATCCTAATTGTAATCACCTTCAAGAAATAAACACTTATGAAAAAATGACCGCTGAATTTTATTTATAGATAATAAAATCCAGCGGTCATCTCATCTTCCTTCGTTTTCTATTTCAAAAACCATGCATTTATATCCATCAGTTTACTTTTCATAGCTTCCGGATTCCCATATTTTACAGCAACCTTTTCAGCCATAAATGCCGGATGATCTGTTCTATGATGCGATATACGTAGTAAGTCAAAGAAACGGTTACCTTCATAGGCCGTTTCCGCAGCCATCTCTTCAAGTATTTTTTGCTCAACCCAATCGATAGAATCCTGTAACGCTACAGCAGGAGGATTCTGTGAGAAATCAGGAATCACGAAGTCAGACATATCTTTCGAAATACCCATCCCACGTCCACGGCAAGCCGTACCTACATTATAAGACGTAAACGAGAAATCAAGATACGATTCTCCACCAGCCAATTCAGCAGGATTTACCCTTTCCGGATTAGCAATTGTTTCTTCCGTCAATCCATATTTCAACACCGCAAAGGCAAATGTAGGTTTTCCGGCACGGTTTACAGCTTCAGCAAAGCGTAAATAAAGGTGAGGATGACGATAAAGAGGAATCGATCTCAGAATATATGCATTCTCCAGCAATCCATTGTTATCCTCAACAGGTATTGTAAATTCCTCTTGCGCACCATTCACAAACTTCTTAATAAGCATCTTCGGACCCACACCCGCAACATTCACCGATTCAAACGCATCTCCCAACTCTTCATTGGTAGATGGAAGTTTTATGTTTCCACGCAAATCGCCTGTAAAGTAAGCCGTAATCGTTCCGTCCAAACGGGTGGCAAAGAAGTGTGTTTTCAATGACATTTCGTCAATAAAGTTTTGTGTGGGCAGCAGACTTGTTACATTATTGAAAGACATGTTAACCAAATCAGTGTGATAGTCTTTCGGTACAGAACTATACGCTATTTCAGTAATCACTTCATCAATATAAGAATTGATATGTTCACCGGTAGCACCGTCACGAGCCTGAGAATTCCAATAACTAATATAGCTTGATGAGATAGAATAGTTTCTATTAACCATCAATTTATAATACATACCAGCAGCTTCATTATACTGATTCTGATAGAGATATAAATCTCCCAGTAACATCGGAATAGGAATAAAGAATAATGGTGAGTACAAACCGTCAATAGAGCCATAATTCAGACTACGTACATCGATATAAGGAAGCAAATCGGTAATCAACTTTGATACCAGATCGTCCATCCCGATCACCGGATATTCTTTTAAAGCCGTATCATAATCTAAAATAGGCTCAGTAATGTAACTTACCTTTCCATAAATCTGAGCCAACTGAAAATAGGTCCATGCCCGTATCGCTTTTATCGCCGCAAACTCAGGCAACATCACTTTCTCATTACGAATGGTGATTGCAGTATCCATCCGGGCAATCGCATAATTACAATTATTGATGATCGTATAATAATTCCGCTTATTCAAATAGGTATTCTCCGAAGTAATATCGAAGTTATTAATCTCTTTCAAAGAAAAAGACGCATTATCAGACACAGTCATCAAATCACCACGCAACTCACCAAGTAACACATAGGGTTCTCCCACCTTTTGAAGCTGTGAGAGTATACCTATCACAGAATAAATTGAATCGTTGGGCGACTTGAGCTGATTATCATCTTCAAAGGCAACCCTTGAAGAATCCGTATTCAACATATCCTCACAACTCCCCAAAAAGAATAATACTGTGATCAAAGTGAGCAATACTCCTTTATGTTTGATTTTAGTTTTCATATCTCTTATGTTTTTTTACAGACTAAAGGTTATTATAAATTAACTCTAACTCCTATCAGGAAAGAGCGGGATTGGGGTGTAAGACCTGCATCTATACCTTGATACAATACCGAATTACCATAAGAGAATTCAGGATCCGCACCTTTATATTTTGTGAGAGTAAACAGGTTATTGACGGTTCCCCACACTGTAATTTCCTGAAGATAAGACAAATTCAGTGGTACTTTGTAAGAAACAGATAAGGTCTTGAATTTCAAGAAAGAGGCATCCTCAATCCAACGATCCGAGAAACGTGAGTTACCCATAGGGTCCTTGTATACAGCACGAGGAATATCGGTCTTCTGACCATTGGCTACCCAACGGTTTTGCATACTTGTTGCCTGATTATAGATATTACTACCAGACTCCAAATTAGCCCGAAGTCCGTTATAAGCGTCATTGCCATAAGAGTAGGTAAACAGCGTTTCAAGAGTCAGATTCTTATACCGCAGATTGAAATTGAAGTTTCCGTATAAGTCCGGATTAGGATCACCAATCACCTGCAGATCTTTCTCATTGATGATATGATCTTCCACTACCTCCTCAAAACGCATATCACCGGCACTAAATGGAATAAGCTCTCCCGATTCGGAACGAAGACTTAATCCCGCTGCAGCCGCTTCTTCACTGGTACTGAAAACACCTTTAGTCTTGTATCCGTAGAATACTCCCGCAGGACTATTCTCGGCAGTAAGAATCCGAGCTCCCTGAAAATCTGTGGTGTATGAACCACCTGCCAGTGAAACTATTTTATTCTTATAATGTCCCAACATCGCACCGAAGTCAAGTTGCCAACTTCTCAGATTAAGTATACGTATGTTCGTTGCAATCTCAAATCCCTTATTCTTCAATTTACCATCGTTAGTCAATGAATACTCAAGGCTCGATGTTTCAGGAAGCTGCTTACGTATCAGCAAGTCTTTGGTAGTAGAAGTGAAAAAGTCTGCTCTAACTGACCAACGGTTATTGAACATGCTGAGATCCACACCGAATTTTGCTTTTCCCGTGGTTTCCCATTTCAGTTTGTCATTCTTGTAATTAGCAAGAATAAGGCCGTTGGCACTTCCCATAAAGTTTATAGAGTTGAAGTACGAACGAGTAGCATAATTCTGCAGGTCATCATTTCCGGAAAGTCCATAGCTAACATCCAGCTTCAAGAAATCCAGAAAACGGATGTCTTTCATAAACTCTTCGGACGAAACAATCCATCCGGCAGACACAGAAGGGAAAATCCCCCATGCAAGCCCACCCATTTTGAGGGCACCTTCAGCTTCTTTACCAAAACGTGAAGAAGCATCCATAGCAGCAACTACATTTAGCAAATAACGGTTCTGATATTTATAATCCGCATTAAAGTACCAAGACATAGATCGCCAATTCTCTGTAGTACCAGAAGTACTACGCAAGCTGGAAGTTGTATTCGACAAGCTGTTCATACGATCTGAACTGGTATTATGCCCTTCACCGTAGTTTGACTCCAAATTATCAGAAAAGAAGCGATACCCACCGGTCAAATCCAAATTATGAACACTGTTACGTATCGGAGACCAATCAACAAAGGCGTTCCAATGAATCGAAGTCTGCTTTGCCATGGAGTTTTTAACCATATTGCGCGAGTAGGCATATATTTCTCCGTTCTCATTCACCAATGGCTGTTCAGCCAAACCTTCCGACGGCTTGAAATACTCTTCGTTCAGTTTATCCCACGTATAACTGAACATCAATCCTACCTTCAGTTTATCCGTAAAAGAATAAGACGGAAGAGCATTGATATTAAAACGATACTTCTTAGAAAGCCCTACACTTAAATCGACCAAAGAGATCGGGTTACCAACACCCAACTCATCTACACTACTCAATTTTGTGCTTTGTGAGCCATCACGGTTAAATTGATAAGGACTATACACCGGCGACTTGATCAGTGACAGGTAAGACGGTGAAGCAATCTCATCAATACCATCGTTACGCATATTATTTTCAGACTGCGCGAAAGCAATGTCGAAAAGAAACTTCAATTTATCAGTCAGATGAATATCCGAATTAAAACGTACGTTCAAACGGTTAAAATCTGTATTTTCAATATTCCCTTCACTCTTATTATATCCTACAGAGAAAGCATACAATGCAATTGCATCTCCACCTTTCACACTGATACCATAGTTCTGGCTCATTGCTCCCTTATTTATCAGCTTCAGCCAATCCGTGTTATTATGGCTCGCTTTATAGTAAGACTTCGTTTGATCATCATCCAGAAAATGCAAATTATTAACCAGCGAACTGTTATCATACACATCGCTTAATACATCGGATGCATACAACCGGTAATCTGCCGCTCCCATCACGGGAATCGTCTTGTAAGGAGACTGATACCCCAAAGACATAAAGGCGGAGATATCAGTAGCCATACTCTTACTACGCTTTGTATTAATAATCACTACACCGTTACCACCTTTACTGCCATAGATAGACGTTCCATCTTTCAACACTGTAATATCTTCCACATCGTTGGGATCAATCAATGCAAGCGGATTATTAAAGAATCCGGCATGAATGGAAGCCATTCCTTCCTGCATCTGCCATATCGCCCCATCAACGATATACAAAGGCTGAGCCTTCATATTCAGAGAATTCAATCCACGAATAAAAACAGCCGCCCCATTTCCCGTTGCTCCGGAATGTGATACAGAACGCAGTTCTCCACTCAGACGAGTTGAAAAATCCTGGTCAATACTTGCAATCGACGGTGTAACCTTTGTTACCACGCTCGCCTTATTGGCCGATAAAACCGTTTTATCATAAAAACTGCTTGCCTCTGTGTCTTCCAACAACTGTATATTAACGTTACTACGTCCTTTCACTGAAATGATCTGAGGCAGATAGCCGGGAGCATCAACAGCCAATGTCACATTCGTATGAGGCACTTTGAGTTCAAACATTCCGTCATCGGAGGTCATTGTCGTGATTCTCGTATCTACCACACTGATTCTGGCTCCGGCAAAATTCTGTTTCGTAGATGAACTTACCACCTGTCCTCTCACAATATGTTTATATTGTTCAACCTTTACCTGGGCAACCGCTGTGGAGTCAGCTTTCTGAGCCATCACAGCACCGCCACCTATTGTCATAAGCAAGCATAGACCTATCGGTTTAAGCATAAATCTCATATTTAAATATATCTTTTTCATTGATCACTGCTCCTATTTATTACGAATGGGTTCAAAAACAATCCTGTCAACACGGAATTTTCGAGTGAAAACATTAGCACTGAGTTCAGTTTTTGACACATTTGTATCTATTCTGAAATTCGTCGTCACATCTTTCGGAAGCAAACTATTTTCCTCATCAAGCATCCACAAACGATCATAATAATTCGAGACTGGGAATTCAAATTCACTGGCTACCTTAATTCTTGTTTTTTTGGTTCCACTGGTCACAAATTCATCAGATTTAATCGTTTTGGGTGTCAGTTTACCCTGGGCATTCATATACGTAATGCGGAAAGAAAGCTTGGTACTGTCATTGGCAAAAGACTCTCCGTCAATAACAGCCGGTATAAAATCGGCATAGATATCATACTTACCGGAAAGTACGTCCGGAATATCAAATATAACATAAGGCTGTGCAGAAGTATTAGTTGGCTGTACCTCAATATAACGGTTACCACTAATTTCTCCTATCCCACTATTCGTCCCTACCGTACGAGTATAAATGCTGGTATAACTTCCAGTTACACGTCCTTCCTGTTCTTCACATTCCACTGATATGGGCTTATTCCACGTTTCAGTATTATCATACCTGATTTCATCTGCCAAATAAATCACACCGTTAGAAGCATTCACCCGGCTGGTTCCTTTGAAAAGATTGTTAACATCTGTAATGATACTTCCCGATGTTGATGTCAATGTCGTATACTCCGCCGGATCATTGATTCTTTCTCTATAAATCAGATCATTGATAATGGCAAGTGAAGTCTGTATTCTCTTAATCGAATCTGCCAAATCAGCATCTGCGTTATAAACATTAAAATAAGGAGAGATCCGTTCATAAGCAGCATCCCAGGCAGCATCCGTTGGAATAATCATCGTAAAGACAGAATCTTCGGCAGAAATATTACCTAAACCATACAGTTTATCCTCCAGCAAAGGATTATACCAAGTCGTGATCGTATCATACCCCTGTTCTTCCTGTATCTCCTTGAGATATCTCGAAATAAACGAGGCTATTTTAGTCGTATTACTTTGAGCCGTAATGTATTCAGAGAGATTATGAGCATATACAATCTGCTTGTCTACTGTATGCAAGATGCCATTTTTGGCAAGCCGGTCTTTCGATATCAAGCTACTTCCACCAAAAGTCAAACCATCCTGATGAGAGTAATAATACACCTTACCGTTTATCATACGTATCACTTTAGAATCCGGTTCCGAAGTAGAGTGATTGAAACGTGCAATATGATTACTAACCAACAGACGTACCTGTTCCAGATCCGATTCATCCACTGCTGCAATCGCCTCATCGCTGGGCGCCCAAACAGTAAACGTCTGAGTTGAAACAAGCAATGTATCATATCCTGCCACTTTGATGAGCTTGGCAAACTTCGATAATGAACTGCTTTCTTTTATTAATTCATAAAGGTTTTGATCCGGCAGCGTTTGATCCCGGTCATAATGTTCGTTCCATTCATCCTTGCACGAATACATCATGAAAGAGACAAAGAGCACAGCAAATAGAAACGCTGTTTTTATGGTATTCTTCATAAAAGTATATTTTTTTATTTATTCCTCTTTTAGTATCAATCTTTCCCTTCTTTATCAATGTAGCTCACCGGTACGTATTCCAGATAATCGAAATGGAATTCAAGATTGTCAGCTTCCACATTCTTCGCTCTGAAATAGTGCGGAGCATAATCTTGGAAAGTAAACGTACCGATAATAATACGAAGACTCATATTATCCTGACGCAATGTCTTGGGGCCATTCAAACTATAAATAGAATTCGGCGCTTTCATATAGCCGCGATTTCGCATCATCTTATCATTTTCTACTCCTTCATCCGTTGTTTTGTCATCATCTACCCAACCTACACGAGGATCAGTACCAACAATTCTCAGGTCGACCGGAATACCCACAATTTCATCATCAATAAATAATTGTGCTACTCCACGCCATGTCTCTGCACGATATCCCAATCTGATTTCGTAAGTTCCGGGAGGAACCGGATGCATCCTTAACGTGAAGTCGTACCACCCGGACATAACCATTTCGTCCGCCTGATAATTGGTCCATCCTTCACTTGCCCAAAGTTTTAGTTTGGTATCATTGGTGAAATGAAAATAATCCCCGCAATAATCAGCCGTGAAGGTATGAGAATTATCTATCATCTTCCAACGTATGTTATTATTTGTCAACTGAGGAGGAATGGAATAACAGTCAAAACGAATACGTTTATTTAACACATCATTCTCCATAATGTCTTTATCGTACACCAGAATCTCATTCAACGCATGAACATATCCGTTCAATCCATTCAGATTGCTCTGAAAATCACTGATACTAACATGAGTACCATCCTTTTGTGTGTTCAGCCTATTCCCCGATTTTATTTCAATCATCCGGTATTGAAGCATCGTCTCATAATATTCAAATCTCTCATTTTCAGCACCCGGAGACGTTGCTGCCCCCGAATACAGAAAATCATTTGTAGACATCTGTCTTTCCAGCATATGATAGGATACAAATTTATTCAAAGCATTTTTTCTACTTGTATAATCATTGGCATCCTCATTCCCATAATAACGAGTAGCATACTCAGCCATTTCTTCTACAGTTTCTATGCCTGCCTTTTTGAAAGCCTCATTTGTTTCAGCGAATATGGTATACCCATATTTTTTCATTTCCGGATACTTAAATGTAGTTCCACCAAGTACCAAATCCGCTGTTGGCTTTTCATAAGTGAGATCGTATACTTTCATGATCGAATCACACATCCCAGTCTTTTCAAGAGCCTGAGAGAACAGACTGAAATAGTCCTTATCCTGCATAAGTCCAGTCAAATAGGCATTAGACGGGTCTACAATATTTCCTATCACATGAATAATTCCGTTGTGCACTTCGATATCTTTCCGCAAAATAGGCACTTCCTGATTAACCAGAATTGTCTGATTCCCCTCCGTAAATCCTGCAAACGATATATTGATAAAACGATCGCTCATACTGGGTTCCGGAAGTGAACCCTCCTGAAATGTTTCTGTCGCATAATTGGTTAGCTCACTTTTGATAACATGATTATAAACAATCTGCAACTTATCTTCTTTCGTCAAATCATTATAGGTAATTTCTTTTGCCTTGAAATATTCCTGAAAAGCAGAATCCGTAGGCATGAAACAAGTGAAATGTCCGTAACTGGACAATAAAGAAGAGGTTCCGGAATCATTAATAAGCTGATTGAAAACGGTAAAATTAGTTCGGTTGCTACAATAGGAAGCAACTGTTTCTCCCGTAAACGTATAGAATGCATCCCCTTCTACATTGTCGTCCACACAGGAGGGCACCAATATAGTTGCAAATAGCAAGAGAATAAGAACCGATATTGAATATTTTATTTTCTTCATAACGCTTGATTTTTATTCGATATTTGATGATGTTACATAAAACGGATTTTGTTTTAATGCAGTGTTTGCTCTCAGCTCATCCACATTAATCGGCATATACAAAGCATTTAATTCACTCAGTTTACTCTTTGTAGTCGTATTATCCAGTTTACTATATTTCTTAAGCAGATAAGCATTCACCACATTGGCAGGCTTCCCATCTTCCCTACGGATTCTACGCAATAAATCAAAATAACGTTTACCTTCAAACAAGAATTCTCTTTGACGCTCATCAAAAACTAAGTTCCTCATGGCACTCTGCGTGTTATAATTAGAAATCGACAATGAACCACTTCCCAAATCCGGATTGGCACGATCGAATGTCTTAGAGACCAAATCGAGAGCTCCCTGCAGATCGGTTCCTATCTCTACCAAAGCTTCCGCTTTCATCAAATAAATATCCGCCAAACGATAAAATATCCAGTTAGGAGCCTCCGCATTGAAGACATAGTCACCTTCTCTGACTGTACTCGAAGAAGTTTCTACCCTCAAAGCCATATACTTGGCTATAAAAGAAGAGCCTGCGGTACTAAAAAAAGCATCTTTCCCTCTCAAGTCAGTGGGTTCAAAAAGCGAAGGACTCATTGATTCAAAGTTGTATGGCGACAATTTATGCATATCCTGTCCCGCACGCCCTCCAAACATTCCATACATTTCATTCATCGCATAATTTGGATAATTCTTCAGACTGAACTGTAACTCAAAAATGCTCTCTTTTGAATTTCCCAAATAGTAAACAGATTCATTATACACCCGTGAGCTTTCCAACTGAAGCTGTCCGAGATTGGCCAACACCTTATCACAATAAATAATGCAGTTATTGTAATCGTTCTTCCAAAGATACATATCGGCTATAAGAGCACGTATGGCATTCTTTGTTATACGTCCTTTTGTATAAAGCAGATTACTCCACGTCTTCTCGTCCGCAGCCTGATTCTCTACACTCTTCAAATCATCGATCAGGAAATTCAATAAATTATCAGGATTCTCCTGTTCCACTTCAAAAGGTAAACTGTCATCCGCATACGGTTCAGTGATCAACGGAATATCTCTGAAAGTACGTAACAGCATAAAGTAGCATAATGCCCGCACTCCTTTTGCTTCAGCAATATAAACATCCAGATTCTCACGTTTAAAGTTCGGATCTTTCGCCTGTACCTCCGGAGCAAACTTAATCACTGTGTTACAAAAATTAATTACACTATAATATTCTCCCCAATAAGTGTATGAATTGGAAGAATTCAAATTAATATTCAGAATATCCCTGATCGGATCGGATTTACCTGTTCCGGCTTTTACGTTGTCCGAACGCAATTCACCCCAAACGATGGCACGCTCTATAAATCCAGTTTCATTCATTCCACGATAACATGAACCCACCATGCTAAGCACATCGTTTTCATCTTTCCAGAAATCTTCAAAAACAGTCTCCGACTTGGGACGTATATCAAACCAGCTTTCACAGGATGCGAATGTTCCTCCCAATAAAGCCATCATAACTATACGCAATATATATTTCTTTGTTTTCATTTTTGTCTATAATTTGGTCAAATCATTAAATTGAACTCCTGTTATTAAAATCCGACAGTAACGCCAAAAGTAAAATATTGAGAACGAGGTGTTTTGCTCCTGTCCGCACAAAGACCAAAGCTCTCAATACCTACCTCCGGATCTACACCCGTATATTTAGTAAATGTCACCAAATTGTTCAAAGTCAGATAGAAAGACAATTGGTTGAGGAATACGCGCCTTAATGATTTCGGACTGAAATTATACTTAAAGGTCAACGTTTTAAATCGAAGGAAAGAACCATCCTCTACAAAACGGTCACTTCCCAAGTAGTTATAACCGTAGTTATACAATGCACGAGGCATTTCTGTCACATCACCATCTTTACGCCAGCGCCAGTTTACAGCAATGGACTGGTTATTATTAGAATGCATATTTTCCGCATCCATACGCGCATAGTTCACGATTTTATTTCCGTAACGGAAATTGAAAAACGCGCTGATAGAGAAATTCTTAAAGGTGATATTCGTACCGAAACCTCCGGTTAACTTCGGATTAGAGTTTCCTAAATAAACAATATCCAATTCATCAATGGTTCCATCATGATTTATATCTTCATAAATAGCATCGCCGCCACGGAACTGGTATCTCTTATTACCTAAGTTGAAATAGTCAAAATACATAGGAAGTGGTTTTCCATTCGCATCTTTTACCACATTTCCATTGACATCTTTCACCACAGGAGCAGTTCCGCCACGTCCCTCTTCATACTTGTCATACTGATAAACTCCTTTATAGCGGAATCCATAGATGGAACCAAACGAGTTTCCTTCTTGTAAACGTGTCAAATAAGAACCATTATCGTAGTTGAAATCTTTATTGTATGCATTCAGCACAGCCGGTGACAATTCTACAATTTTATTTTTGTTATTAGAGAAGTTAACATTAAAATCCACCTTCCAATCTCTGGTTTTAATCAGATTATTGGTATAGATACTCAACTCCCAACCCGTGTTGTCCATCACACCGATATTGACATAAGACAGTGAACCGAATCCGGAAGAACTTGGTATACCCAAATCCTTAAATAACAGGTCTTCCGTCTTACGCTTATAAATGTTTCCATCGAATACCAACTTAGAATTAAACAGGTGCAAGTCAATTCCCAGATTATAAGAGGTTACCTTTTCCCATTTAAGGTCCGACAATTCAATAGATGACGGCTTCACAGTAGGTATATTTATATAGTTGTTATTCCCACCTCCCCAGCTACTATTATAACGACTGAAGTGCAGGTACTCTCTATCCGGCTGATTACCGGTAATACCCCAACCACCACGAATACCTAACTCGTCAATAACAGCTCTCAGAGGTTTCATAAATAATTCGTCGGCCATGTTCCATTTCAACGATACGGCGGGAAAATCTCCCCAGCGATTATTAGAACCAAACTTTGTGCTACCATCCCGACGGAATGTTGCATCGATTGTATAACGGTTCATAAACGTATAGTGTGCTCTACCCATAATTGCTAACGAACGCCATTGTCCGGCTCCACTATTAAAAGCTTTGTCAAAACCTACGGAAGTTGCATCTGTTATAGAGTTAGAAGGTAATCCGTATTTCTCAAATTCCTGATACTGTGAGTTTCCGGAATTCATCTGCCACACAGCCGATACCAACAAAGAGTGATTATCTCCCCAACGAGGAATCCATGTTATTTTCTGCTCACTCTGAATAGACAATCCTTCAGACTCCTTCATATAAGCACGGTTCACGGTCTCATCATTCCATGATTTGGACGTTACTTCCTTGGGGAGGAACTTTGACTCTTTCGTATTCTCAATATTGAAAGATACATATCCGTTATAACGCAATTGAGCTTTTTCCGGATTGATAATGTCATACTGCAAACGCAGAGTAGGTACAATATAAAGATTCTTTTGATTGTTGAATGCCAGATTTGCCAACGCCACCGGATTCATCAAATCCTTCTGAGAATTATCCAAAGAGGACGATTGTGGTATATTATAATAGATATCTGTATTATTTCCATTCGCATCTTGCTGGAAAATGGATACGTTAGGCATTTTACGATAAGCCATACTAAGCAAATTCTCCTTATTGTCTCCATCACCCACATCATTAGCATAATTCTTATGATTATCAGTGTATGTCATTGAAAAGTCTGAAATAAACTTAATACGATCCGAAACCTGATATTCCAGATACATTCTATTCGTGAAACGTTCCAAATTTTGCTTAATCACAGTTCCCGATTGGGAATAATATCCAAGAGATGCACGGAAAGTGGCTTTGTCTCCACCACCGGAAACGGTTGCATAATGGTCATGCGTAAATCCATATTGAGTAATAGCTTTCACCCAATCCGTATTATTATTAAAGTTTTGATATTCGGCAAATGTAGGATCGTAATTGAATTCAGGAATATTTGCTGCATACTCGTCCTGAAAAGGATTAAAATAGGCCTGTTTCATTAACATTGTATAGTCGTCTCCATTAAGCATTTTTAATCCCCGGGGTTGTTGGGCTCCGGAAAAACGATAAGAATACTGAACCCGGGTAGGACCTTTAACACCTTTTTTCGTTTTAATCAGAATTACACCATTAGCTCCCTTTGACCCCCAGATAGCAGCAGAAGCACCGTCTTTCAAAACAGTAATCTCTTCGATGTCATCCGGATTGATATTCAACAAATTCGCAAATTGCTCCTGATCTGCCGATGTATAGTCAAAAGAGTCATCCACATTATTTTCGAAAGGTATATCATTTAATACGATTAATGGTTCGGATTTTGAGTTGATTGAAGTAGTACCACGAATACGCATGGATGAACCGGAGCCCAAGTCACCGGAGTTTCCCAATATATCAAATCCCGCAATACGCCCCTGCAATGCGTCATCAATAGAAGCTACTGACATATCTTCAAGATCACGCATGCTAATATGTTGCATCGCACCCGATACCTCTCGTTTAGGTATTGCCAATGTTCCGTCCGAATGCATTGCTTTCGCTGTTACCACAACTTCATCAAGCACTGCGTTTTCCTTCATCTTTATATTAAACCTGCGCTTATCCTTAATAGAAACTTCGACAGGATCGTATCCCACAAAACTGACCTTAAGTTTGTTGTTCACACTCTTTATAGAAAGTGAAAAGTTTCCGCTAAAGTCCGTTATCGTAGCATTTACAATACGTCCGTTGGCATCTACCTCCGTTACGTGTGCACCAATAATCTCCCCTTCCAGGTCGGAAGAGACATTTCCTGTTATCACCAGCTGTTGAGATTGTGATGCCACAGTCATTGACAAGCAAGAAAAGACAACCAGCAATATGCTTTTTATATTATCAATATTCATAATTTAGTAGTATTGTTTTTTTGACTATTCAAACCTTAATGCCGTATCAATTAAATGAATAACAGAACGTGAAGAAGCAAGGATTGAAGTTTCCTCACCAGACAGACTGGGAATATTGACAATATAATCACGAGCCATCAGATTGTATACTCCTTCAGTAGTTGTTATCACTTTAGCCTTCAACGGTTGTCCGTCTGAAGTGGTAGCCTGGCACTTAATCTCTAAACTACCACCTTGGGTATTCAATGTCAACTTATGAAATTTACCACTCGGATTACGTGCAGCCGTTTCAAAGTTCATATTTACCATAGGAGCCTTATCATCTACAAAAGCCAGATTATCCATTAAGTGATATTTGAGAAAATTCAATAGGTAGATTGTTTTTTTCTTCTTTTCGTCATGATCTTCTTCAGCATAGATTTCATCCCAGTCAAATAAGTTAGGATCTTCTCTGAATGCTTTCTCCAACGCTTCTTTGGTTGGGACAAAAACAGTATAACGGAAATTATTGAACGAATTCACTACATATCCCAAACCTATACTTCCGGAGGTCTTCTTCATATCGAAAATCGGAACAATGTCTTTATCAGACTTAAAATAATTAAATACACGGTCATCCCCTTGCAAGAGGTCAAAAAATGCTTTATACTCATTGTGCTCACCCAATACGTTATATACAGATTTAACAGGATCTTGTAAAACACGGTCCACAAAATAAGTACGTCCGTTATCAGAATCATAACGGCTGGGCATTCCGGTCACTTCATTGATAACAATCGAAGCAGGCTTTACATTCACTTCTATATCTCCACCACCCTGTATCTGTAAGTTTTTCCCTTCTCCACTGATCTTCAGCATAGTACCACCTTTGGTAAGTGCATAATTCGTCTTTCCGTCATCAATATAACCCGACATTACATTCTGATCCTTATTACCCACTACGATGTGCATATCAAGAATATCATTCAAACGATTGATGATACTATTTTGATTCTTCACTGTCCGCAAAATAGCTCCCGTTTTATTTCCAGCTGCATCTGCTTTATACACATCGGCAAACACCATGTTATCAGCAGGTACATATCTAAATGACCATATTTCACGATAGCTTACTCCCTTTGCCCAAGCAACCGGATCACGGTAGTTTTGTAAAGCCTCGTCGGTAGGTACAATCAGATTATACATATTTTCGATGGAACGCAGGTATAAGAAGAAACGCATAGTTCCATCCTGTATCGCCCAATTCATGATCTGCGTGTGGTCACTTGTCAAAGTAGGTCCGTATACACATTGATAATCAATCGGCGGAAACACCTTATCGGATATGTAAATTACCCCGTTACAACCCAGATAAGTTTTTTTCACATTATCAATAGAGATATCCATTTTAAAGCTCGATTCATCGGTTAACTTCGGCCATGCGTGAGGCAACGAACTCATAAATGACTTCTTTTGATGATTCTTCAGAAACAGGGCAAGAATCGGAGTCGGTATATCCTCCCAACTTCCATAAGCCTCTTTCAAATAACGCCCTTTATCACTATTGATATACTCATTCATAGCCTTGTCCGTGGGTACAAACATAGCGCCCATATCCATTTCGCTACTATACACATTATTACTTGGATCATAGTACAACAAACCATAACTTTCCATCCACTTTTCTGCTGGATCCAGTCGGTTTTCTACTGTAAAATAACGTTTCACAAAAATAGAATCTGCATTCGGAAGAACGGCATTGCTAAAACCGTCATAAAAATTATGCACCGCTTTATTAACATTTTCTTCATAATAAGGTGCACTAAATTTGTTTAGTAATTGATTGAACAGATTCGTTTCACCGTTATCCCGAATCAACTGCGACATGTTTTTTGCCGGAAGTATCACATCTTCCATAACATGTATATACCCGTTCTTACAAATAATGTCCTTCTCTATTATTTTTACCCCATTTACATAGACATCTCCATCTTCATAGTTTCTACCATTATTCAATATAGAGAAATCTTCCTTGGTCACTCCCTGTACCATCATGTGCTCTGGTGTAAAATAAACTAAGGGTGACGAACTTTCGTCATCCACCAGATAAATCCCTCCTTTCTCTGAGAAACGATTCCAATAAGAGTTCTCAAATAATCCCTGATCTTTAATAAATGCGATACTGTCAAGATAGGTACTTGCATTGAGTTTTCGGAAAGTCTGCCCTGTCGCGGGACCTTCACCTGACACGGTCAGGTTGGAAAGCATACCCGATAGATATGCCATATTGATCATGCTCGAGTTCATGATCATTCTTTTCATCGGCATCGAAAGCATCTCGTAACTTCTAATGCCCTGCGTGTTTGTTTCAAAAAAGCGCTTGAATGCTTCATCCTTTGCCGGGAAAAGAGTTTTACTTCCGGTCTTTTGTAATACATCCTTATAATTAAGGTCATTAATCAGACGAATAAAATAAGTGAATTCGCCACTTTCATTTAAATAATCGTAGATATTGCCTCTTAAGAAATCGGGTTCTTTCTCATCATAATAATAGTCGTCTTTGCACGACACGAGGCATAAATAACATAAGCTCACACAAAAAAGCGATAAAACTATAAATCGCTTTCGATTAAATTTGTTATGCATTTCTTTTATAGTATTAAACGTTTATCAATTATAAACTAAGGATATCGAAATACTGAATCCATAAATGGACTTTACAGAAGTTGGCTTACTAAGTTGCATTTTTCATATAAACAAATTATTATTAGATTAATTTCACAGAACAAAAGTAGGAAGAAATAAAACTCCAATAGGACAAAAAGCCACCATATACTATAATAAATGTACACTCACCCACCTTTTTAGAGGTAAAATGGACATTTACACCTAAATTGTATACATTTGTAATATTCATTTATACATTTCATTGTTGGGTTTACAAAAGCAAATAACTACCAACAAAGCAAATTCATAATTTTCGCCGGAAAACAGATACAACCTGTCAAATAAATCACGATATTTGCAACATCCTTTAGGATTAGCCTCTACAAGGGAAGTTTACCAATCACTATCTTCAAAAGCACTAATACCTGAGGCTTCGTGTCAGCATACGTTCAACTAATACACTAATAGTCAATATATAACATAACTTAACGCATTAAGTTAACTTAAATCATATATAATGAATAAAATACGTATTCCATTACTATTCATCTGTAACATTCTCTTTCTGAACGTATATTGTCAGACACTGGCCAAAAATTACTATGTAACTTCGGCTCAAAACCTATCTCAGAACAATGTTAAAACAATCATTCAGGATGGCAAAGGTTTTATGTGGTTCGGAACTAAAAACGGACTAAACCGTTTTGATGGAAAGAAAGTGAGAATATACAATTGTTACGATGAAAAAAGAGGGATCGGCAACAATAACATCTCTGCCCTATTTGAAGATAAGAACAAAAATATATGGGTAGGTACGGACCGTGGCATATACATCTATAATCCTCTTTCGGAAAAATTCAGCCACTTCAACATCACTACAGAGACCGGAGTAGGTATATCCGATTGGGTAGCCCAGATAGCGGAAGATAAAGAACAAAGGATATGGATAATAATACCTAACCAGGGGGTGTTCAGATTTGACATTGATACCAATAGCCTGTCACACTATCCTTTTATTATTGCAAGTAATCAGGCTTCTAAACACCCACAATGTATTACGATTCTGAAATCCGGTGAAATATGGATAGGAACCAATAAAGACGGCTTGTATCATTACAATACTAAAACCGATAAATTCGAGCAACATATCGTAGACAGGAATGGTATATCCATCAAAAATGACATGATATACAGTACCTGCGAATACGGAGATTATATTATATTGGGCGTACACGAGGGAGAATTAAAAAAATACGATTACAACAATAACACATTTTTTGTAGTTAATGCCGCCGATGTCCATCACAAAATAATCAGAGATGTCAAGGTGTTCAATAATGAATTATGGGTCGGTACTGAACAGGGTATCTATATAATAGATGAAGATGCTGGCAAAACTGAATTAATCCGCAGTGATCCGATGATAGGTAATAGTCTGACCGACAACAAAATTTACGCTATGTATCAGGATAATGAGAATGGAATATGGATTGGTACTGTATTCGGAGGAGTAAATTACATTCCTTCTCAAACACTGACTATAGATAGATATCTCCCCAGCCAACAAAAAAACTCTATCGATGGAAGAATCATACGTGATCTGAAAGAAGACCAGAATGGAAAGATATGGGTATGTACCGAAGACAATGGCATATCAGTCTTTGATCCTAAAAAGCAATCTTTTGAAAGAATTACTCCAACAGGAGGTACTCAGTTTATTCCTCAGGCCATTATAGAAAATCAAGACGAGATATGGGTGGGTCTATTCAAAAACGGAATAGATATCTATAACCTGAAAACTAAAACCCGAAAACATCTCAGCCCCGAACAATTGGGTATTGACGAATCAAGTATTTGGGCATTATATCAGGACAGAAAAGGAACAATCTGGTTAGGAAATGGATGGGGAGTTTACTCCAGTGATAAAAACAACCTGAAATTTGAGCGTCACAATGAATTCGGATACAACTTCATTTTTGACATATACGAAGATTCAAAAGGCAATATATGGGTTTGTACGATGGGAAATGGAGTGTTTAAGTTAAGAGCAACAGATAAAATAGTTGAGCATTATATTTACAGGCAGGAAGATCCTAATACCATAAGTTCTAACTCTGTGAGTAGCGTTACTGAGGATAGAAAAGGAAATCTTTGGTTTTCAACAGACCGTGGAGGCATATGCAAATATATGAAAGAGACAAATAGTTTCAAGTCTTACTCCAAAAACGAAGGATTACCCGATGACGTTGCCTACAAAATAATAGAAGATAATGAAGGGCTACTATGGTTTGGTACCAATCATGGCATGGTACGTTTTAATACCGAGACGGAAGCAATCCAGGTATTTACCGAAAAAGATGGCATCAATAACAATCAATTCAATTATAAGTCAGGGATCAGAACCCGGTCTGGAAAGTTATATTTCGGATCCATCAACGGGCTAATGGCCGTAGATCCAAACAACATTAAACGTCCTCATGTCACAGCTCCACTTTATATTACCAAGTTACTGATATTTAACGAAGAATTAAAAGTAAACGAGAAAGGATCTCCACTTACCAACAGTATTATTTACACAAATGAGGTCCATCTGAATCACGACCAGAACAGTATTGGTTTTGAATTTGCTTCGCTCAGTTATTCCTCATCAAGTAATTATAAATATTCTTATAAACTGGAGAACTTTGACAAAGACTGGACTATCACAAATGATAACCGTAGTGTATCCTATACCAATCTTAGCCCAGGCAATTACTCTTTCCGTGTCAGAGCGACCAATAGTCTGGGTGAATGGGGGGATAATGAAACATCTATTAAAATATTTATTAAAGCCCCCTGGTGGCAAAGCACAATAGCCACCTATTGTTATATCCTCCTCTTTCTAATAGGGGTTATTACCTTTATTTATCTGTATGACCGCACACAAAAGAAACGGTATGCACAGAAACAGATTTTAGCAGACAACCAACGCGAAAAAGATATATATAATGCTAAAATAGAATTCTTTACTGATATCGCACATGAAATACGAACTCCTCTTATTCTAATCAACGGCCCACTCGAGGCTATTTTGGAAGAGAATGAAATAGATCCGCCAGCCATCAGAAAGAACATGCGCATTATGGAACAGAATGTAAAACGTCTGCTTGATCTGATCAACCAGCTACTCGATTTCCGTAAAATAGATGAACGTAAATTTATACTTAATCCCACAAATACCAATCTCAACAATCTGGTAACCAAAACCATAAATCGATTCCAACTCACGTTTGAGCAAAAAGAGAAACAACTTACACTTCACATTACTGACGATGTATTGATAGCCAATATAGATCAGGAATCAGTCATTAAGATAATCAGTAATCTGATAAACAACGCATTAAAATATTCAAATAAAACAATTCAAGTAGACTTGTATGCTACAGATGATAATATCGCTCACATACGCGTTATCAATGACGGTGCTCCTATCCCGGACAATCTGAGTAAAAAGATATTTGAACCATTTTACCGTACAACGAAGGTATCCAATATTCCCGGAAGTGGAATAGGATTGTCTCTCGCCAGTAATCTGGCAAAACTCAATAATGCCGAATTAATACTTGATACTACCGCCTCCCTGACCACGTTTATTTTATCTATTCCAATCAGCATCAATGCAGACGAACAACATACAGAGGAAAAGGAACAGGAAGAGGATAGTGAATCTACAACTTTCATCGAACAGAATACTCCTCCAACTGTTATTTCCGACACTGAAGAATACGAAGAATTGGGAGAAGATGAACCGAAAATAAAAGAAAACAGCATACTGATAGTTGAAGATGAACCGGAGGTTCGAAGCTATTTATCAGAACGCTTGGAAAAATATTTCAATGTCTACATTGCAACAAATGGAGTTGAAGCACTGAAAGTCTTAAACGAGAAATACATTAACATCATTCTGAGTGATTTGATGATGCCCGAAATGGATGGTCTGGAACTGTGTCAGAACGTAAAATCAAACGAAGACCTTGCTCAGATACCTTTTGTTCTGCTTACTGCCAAAACGGATATGGATAGTAAAATGAAAAGTCTTGAGATAGGTGCAGATGCATATATCGAAAAGCCTACAGCTTTCAACTATCTGTATAAGCATATTAATATGTTGCTTAAAAACCGGGAAAAAGAGAAAAAGGCATTCCTGAACAAACCGTTCTTCCCGGTACAGAAGATGAAAGTGAGTAAAAACGATGAGAAATTCCTAAACAAGATCATCGAGATAATAAATCATGATCTTGCTAACCCGGAACTAAATGTGAAATATCTTGCTGACAACCTGTATATGAGCCGTTCAGGACTTCATCGAAAAGTAAAACAGATAACCTCACTCTCCCCTATTGAGTTTATCAAACTAATCAGACTGAAAAAGGCGGCAGAACTGATACAGGAAGGTGAATATCAAATAGCAGAAGTTTGCTTTATGGTAGGAATTAACTCTCCGTCTTATTTCGGTAAGATGTTCTTTCAGCAATTTGGTATGACCCCCAAAGAGTTTGCAAAAAGTAACAAAGTAGGAAAAGGCTAAATAGAAAAGTATAGTTTGTTATAAAACAGTGAATGAGCCACAGTGGATATAACTTATCTGTTGTGGCTCATTTATCGTTTTATATTAACCTTTAAAAACAAAGTAAATTGTATTTAACGGATATCTACATCAGGCTTATTTTTAATAATAGAACAAGCTGCTTTATGTCTTTATTCCTATTTTCTTTTTTCTCTACAACAAACTTAAACCAGTTTAATTATCTTTTATACCTGTTGTCAATCTTATAGACTTTCATTTCATTTCTCTACGGAGATCGCCTCGATCCTCTACGAGAAACGCCTCGATTGTCGTAGAGAATCGACCCGTTTCTCGTAGAGGAAAAAGCAGACACCATAACACATTGATTTACAAAACATTACGCAAACATAAATCTGTATAATATTTTCAACACACCAATTTCTACTTCACCTCTCCTTTTGAGTCATCTCACTTTCTGAAATAGCTACAATTATGAGATTATGCTGAATGTAACTCCTATCATATAGCTATTGTTAACGGTATGATTCAGCACTGCAAAGAAAATCACCAATATAAACGACATGAAACTAAAGTGTACTCTGTATACTACCAAAGCGTGCCGCCCTACATACAGACTCTATAGATCGTACAGAGATATCTATATTAGCTAATTTCATATTCCATACCCATTGAAACATTACTCTAAAATCATTTTATTCCTATTCTACATAAGAACTTCGCATTTCAAGCACAAGACAGAATACAACAAAACTCTCACCTAATAGCACAAATGTAGAAAATGGACTACAAACCACTCAAATGCCGAAAATTTCTACATTTATTATAGTTATCGATACATTTAACAACAGCCTTAATAAACCATTGCGCTACATTTGTGCATTCAGTTATTAAAACTATTAACCAATTTAAAAGTAAAGATTATGAAGAACATTTTCTCTTTAAAGAAAAGTGCGATCGCTCTATCACTATTAATGACCTGCGGAGCATCAGCACAAGTAACATTCGATAAAATAATGTCCAGTAAGGGAGATAATCCTACGTTACCTTTTACCCACCGTACTGTTCCTGCCGTAGGCGACTTTAACAATGATGATTTTATGGATATCATCATGGGTGGACAAGCTTTTGGAATAGATTATGTAGAAGGTGCCAAATTTGATATTGGAGGTTGGTATTCTGCTGCTATTGTAATAAAGAATAATGGAGATGGTACCTTTATGATTTCAACCAAATGTAAACACGAAGTAGGTACAGAAGATAATCCTGATACTCCGGGAGCTCCGGTTGAAGACCTTATCAATCTGCCGGTAAGTACAAAATCATTTTTCCGTTTCCTTGATTTCAACAATGACGGAAATCTGGACCTCATTATAAGAGGAAAAGGAGAACATAACTTCCTAACCAATGAATCCGAATATTTAATGCTTCTTGAAAATCAGGGACCGGAAAACGGCTACAAATTTAAGTTAGTAGAAAATCACGGACTCAACCAAGCACATAATGAAGATTATCTTACTGGTATCTCTATAGGCGATTATGACAAAGACGGCTTTGTTGACGTTTTGCTCATGGGATGTGAAAACAAAGATCAGAGTAACGACCCGGAAAATCCGAACTACGATCCGGAACGCCTTAAAAGACGCTTCGTTGAACTTTACAAGAACAATGGTGGTGACGGAACTTTCACTATACAAAAAATAGCAGAAACCTTCGGAGAAGAGGGTTTGGATGGTAATTTTAAACCAATAAGTCATGGTGACGTTGCTTTTGTAGACATTGACAACGACGGTTGGCTGGATATCTTTTGTACCGGATATGCTGACAATGAAGATGGTAGCGTTAGAGAGTCCGGCAAAGAAATCCGAATCTATCAGAATATAGAAGAAGGTACTGCATTTTTGGATGTGACCCCGTTTGATAATGATACTTTTCAGGGAGGTTATGATATCACTCTTTTTGTAGAAGACTTGAATGGAGACGGCCTAATGGATCTTATCATATTGGGTGATGGTGCACCAACTCCCGGTGGAGGAACAATCTACATGAATGAGGGTGACTTTGTCTTTACTCCGGTAGATATGGAAACTTCAGGTTTCGTACAGGTAAGAGCAGTACCCACTGGTACTTTTGCAGATATGAATCATGACGGAAAACTTGATGCCGCACTTATGGGATATTCAAATAGTTTAGGATATTTCAGTGGCATCATCTACCAACGTGACAATAATACATATGACTTCGGAGGCGTAAAAGAAGTATTTAACGCCGGCGAACGTCAGGGTGGACTTGTTATTGCCGATTTCTCTAATGACGGTAAATTAGATGCATTCGGAGTGGATGGTAATGTTTCAAATGAAGTTGCTCTATTCAAAAACACATCTGAAATGGTGAACCAAGCTCCTACTGCTCCTACCAATGTTGTCGCCAAAATCGAAAAGGGTATGTTGACTGTAACTTGGGACGACGCTACCGATGATGTAACTCCTGCAGAGGCGTTGTTCTACAATGTTTATGTAAAAAACAACAATACCGGAAAGATTTCAATGATTATCCCAGCCAATCCGGAAACAGGACGTTTGAAAGTGATTACTGACTATCAGACAGGTGTACGCAGTGTATTGAAATCATATTCTGTGAAAGTAGATGCTTCCGAAGGTTATAGCTACACCGTTGGTGTACAGGCCATCGATCAGGCACAAGGTGCAAGTACTTTCACAACTCAATTACTTGGTAAAGATACCGGTATTGCTCAGAGCGAAGTAGCCAACAACGTTCGCATCGAAACAGTTAAAGAAGGCTTTATCGTAAGAGCAGACAGTAACCTCGATGTTGAAGTAACCGATATGCTTGGAAGAGTAGTAGCAAAAGATAAAGCAAACAAGGTGATTCCAGTTTCTTCAAACGGTATCTATCTGATCACAACCGGAGGACGCACCTATAAAGTAGGTAAATAAGGTAAAATAGATTTTTCAGGATATTATTATAAGAAAAGGAACTGTTTCATTTCAGCTATATTGGGGACAGTTCCTTTTTTCAGTTTCTAAAACCTATTATTATGAGAAAGACACACTATCTGATAGTCGGCATTTTATCTTTAATAAGCATCTCTACACATGCCATCGACTCACAGAAAATAGCTGCTAAGCATCCTATTATTGCAGACAAACCCGTTCCCGGTTTCTTTGAAGGAGCTTTGTTAGGAAACGGTGCCTTGGGAGTAGTAGTAACAACCCGTCCCGATGCCATTTGTCTGCACTTCGGTCATAATAACGTCTGGGACATACGCATTGCCGAAAACAACAAAGAGAAGATAGGTACTTTCGACGAAATTTTCACCAAGGCCCAAACAACTCTCACCGGCTTACCCTTTATTTATCACAGTAACGAATTCTCGGAATATCTGAAACTGACAGCAGAGAACTACCAAAAGCCCTATCCACGCCCTTTTCCTTGTGGCACACTATTATTGGGAGATGCTACCTTCACCTCCTTATGTGCCAAATATTCCTTTCAGAAGGAAGAGCTATCAATAGTCAATTTTCAATTAGTATAAACAAGAGGCTGATTACAACAGTCTCGAAATAAAACAATCTTCACAACATGAAAAGCTTTATTAAATATCTGTTTCTAAACTTTCTCGTGGTTGGTTGCCTGTCTTCTTGCAGCAACACGAAAATCAATCTGGATCAGTGGACTTTTGAATACAACAAGCAAAGTAATACCATTGATATTAAAGCTGGCGACAACTATTCCCTGAACGGCTTGTACGCCTCCTTCCTGTACGATGGCGATACAATTACGTCTAAAGATTACACCAAAGTCCGGATGACCACAGAGAAAGTGGAAAATGCTTTCGGGCAAATACCGGTAGTCAAGGTCACTTACACCGGAAAAGATCTGCCACAAATGGAACAACAATTTTACCCCATCCCCGGTAAAAACTACTTCCTGACGGAGTTCACGCTGAACGGCGAATCAGCCGAAGTGGAATCAAACCTTATGGCCCCAATTAACATAGACGAGATGCCGCAGCTATTGGATAAGGGAACCAATAGAGCTCTGTTCATTCCTTTTGATAACGACAAATGGGTACGCTACCAGTCGCATCCACTCACCTTTGATAAACTAACCAGTTACGAAGTCACAGCTGTTTTCAATAATGAGAGTAGAAAAGGTTTTGTTGTAGGTTCTATAGAGCACGACAACTGGAAAACAGCCATCGAAATGCAATCCGGAGACGCCAACAATTTAAAATCATTGATCTGCTACGGAGGTGCTGCCGACGAATTGACACGCGACTCCAAGCCACACGGTGCCCTAAAGGGTAAAAGCATTAAATCACCGTTAGTTTTATTCGGACTTTTTGACGATTGGCGCACAGGACTGGAAGAGTATGCCGATGCCAATGCTCTGATAGCACCTCCCAAAACATGGGACAAAGCAGTACCCTGCGGTTGGAACAGCTGGGGAGTATTGCAGTTCGGGCTTACTTACCCCAAAGCATTGGAAGTTTCGGACTTCTTCAAGAACAATCTTCAAAACAACCACTTCTGTAATACAGACAATACCGTATATATCGGGCTGGATTCCGGTTGGAACAGTTTTTCAGAGCAAGAACTGACCGCTTTTGTTAACCGTTGCAAAGCAAACGGACAGATTGCCGGTGTATACTGGACTCCTTTCACTGACTGGGGCCGACAAGCTGAAAACGTACTGCATGATGCACCTGAATACAAATATAAAGATGTATATTTGTATGCAAACGGCCAGCCACAGGAACTGGACGGCGCTTATGCCGTAGACCCTACCCATCCGGCAATAGAAGCACAAATGAAGAAAACATCCGAACTCTTCCGCCGTTGTGGTTTTGAATATGTAAAGATGGACTTCATGACGCATGGAGCTATGGAAGCAGATCATTGGTATAACCCCGAAATACAGACAGGTATACAGGGCTATAACTACGGAATGGCTTTACTGAACAAGTATTTTGGTGATATGTATATCAACCTTTCCATCTCACCGATATTCCCAGCTCAGTATGCCCAGTCAAGACGTATTGCCTGCGATGCCTGGAACAAGATAAAAGATACGGAATATACCATGAATGCCGTTTCGTACGGATGGTGGATTGATCGTGTTTACCAATATAATGATGCCGACCACGTGGTGTTGAAGGATGCCACCGAAGGAGAAAACCGTGCAAGAATCACCTCAGCTGTCATCACCGGACTCTACATTGCAGGTGACGATTTTAGTGAAGGCGGCTCAAAAGAAGGTAAGGAACGTGCAACCAAATATCTGACGAATGAAGACGTCAATCTCATTGCCAACGGTGTATCCTTCCGTCCGATAGAGGGTATCGGAACTAATTCCGAGAATCAATTCATGAGACAGGATAATAACACACTTTACTACGTAGTTTTCAATTACGGAGAAGAAGAAATGAGCGTGAATGTACCGCTCGAAAGAATAGGTCTCAATCCTGCAGAGACTCTTAACGCCAAAGAACTTTGGAGTGGAGCGGAGATTGACCTGAGTAAAGCCATTACCATCCCGGGAAAAGATGTGAAACTAATCAGAATTCAATAAAACCCCAATAGCATGAGAACCAAAGTCTTATTAACAGCAGTTTGCTGTCTGTCATTTCTCTGTTTCCCGACTCATCCGGTTTGCGCCGCAGATGTAACGGTAGGGAAGTGGCGAATCGACATCAACGAGAACAATGCCAAAGTAAGTGTATACCACAACAACACGCTCGTAGTCAACGAGAGTAGTTGTGCATTCAAAAATGGAGATAAAGAGTATTTCCAGGACCAACTGAGTGGATATGCGATTCAGACGGCAGAGGTAGCCGACCCGTTCGGCACAGGGAAAAAAATAACCGTTACGGCCAACACAACCGATGGTATTACGGTCACTCAGGATTATTACTTATACAATGACTATATACTGACGGAGTTCAGCATCGCATCCGATCAGGAATTAGCATCCAATTACATGGCACCCGTACGAAGCACGACTGAAGTCAGCTTCCTGCCTGCCAATAAAAACAGAGCCTTGTTTGTTCCTTTTGACAACGATGGTTTTGTACGCTTCGGCTCCTATAACTTCAACTCCGAAGAGACAGCTGAGTCTTCTACGAGCTATGAAGTGGGCGCACTCTACAATGACGACACGCGGCAGGGACTGATTCTCGGCTCGGTAGAACATACCGACTGGAAGACAGGAGTGGTGGCATATACAAGGAACAGCAACCAGGTTACCAATCTGGAAGTATATGGCGGAATAACCTCCGAATTTACCCGTGACACGTATTACAAAAACAGCGGAGACAAGTACACGGACAAAGGGTTCAATAATAACAAGACCAATACCCCTACCCCTCACGGAAAGCTGAGAGGTAAGATCATCAAATCGCCTAAAGTATTCATCGGTTACTTCGCCGATTGGCGCCAAGGTATGGAAACCTTTGGGGATGTAAACGCTATTGTTGCTCCCAAAGCCGTCTGGGACGGTAACAAACCTTTCGGCTGGAACAGCTGGGGAGTGCTGCAAGGAGATGTAAACTATCAAAACGCATCTGAGACGGCCGCTTTCATCAAGAATGAACTGAAAGAATTCTCCAACGGAGCGAATGATGTATATATCGGACTGGATGCCGGCGGCGGAAAGCTGGACGACGAAGGAAAGATGGAAGCCTTCATCAGCGAATGCAAAGCGAGAGGACAAAAGGTGGGAGGATACATGAATACGTTCGTTTCCTGGGGAGACGATCCATATGATGTTTGCCTGAAAGCCAATGGAGAATACATCCGCTTCGACGGTGCTTATGCACTCGACCCAACCCACCCTTCAGTACTTTCCGGCATAAAGAACGCCATTGAAAGCCATATAGCCAAAGGGTTTAGCTATGTAAAGATCGACTTTATGTCTCATGGTGCGGTAGAAGCAGACAGTTATTACGACAAGAGCGTACACACCGGTATACAGGCTTACAACAAAGGCATGCAGGAGATATACAAATATGCCGCCGGAAGAATCTACGTCAATCTGTCCATTGCACCCATTTTCCCTGCCCAGTATGCACAGAGCCGTCGCATCAGTTGTGACGCATGGGGCGATATTAACAACACTAAATACGTGTTGAACTGCTTGAGCTACGGCTGGTGGCTCGACCACGTTTATCAGTATAACGATGCTGACCATGTAGTGATCAAGGGTTATTCGGAAGCCGAAAACCGTTCGCGCATCACCTCCTCTATCCTTACGGGTATCTTTATATTGGGAGATGACTTCAGCGACAATTCCAATGCCGCTGTAATCACCGCCAAAGCACGTGCAAAGAAGCTCCTCACTAACCCCGAGATCATAAGAATTGCAAGTCAGTGCAAAGCTTTCCGTCCGGTGGATTCTGCTCCGGCCGGAGGAAATCAGGATGCTGCCCGTAGCTTCTATGCCACTGTGGCAGACACCATGTATGTGGCTACATTTAATTATGGCACAATGATCAACCGGACGATGGATTTCGATCGTCTGGGCTTAGAGCTGGGTACGGAATACGTCGTTCGCGAATTGTGGGGTAATAAGGAATCGATAAAGACCGGTAACTGGACTGAAAGTATACCCACAAGAGATGTGAAGCTATTCAAGATCTTCCCCAAGAACCCCACTCCGCAGGTTCTGAAAGAAGCTGTCTGGAAGTCAGGTGGCAGTTTTCCTGCCGATTGGGTGATCGACGGACGATTCATCTGGGGAGACTTCAACAACGACGGTTATAAAGATGCCTTCTACATCGCCGGACAAGGCGGTGGTAACATCGGGCTGTATATGAATGACGGTGGTGCCGGTTTTACCCTGCAAGCCACTACCCTGCCCCCCTTGAACTGGGCTTCTGCCGCTGCCATTGATTATGACAACGACGGCAATCTCGATCTGATCATCTCCGGAAGAACCAACGAGGTTTCCGGTAACCGGAAGATCGTAACGCATGTATACCGGAACAACGGTGCACCCGAATACACCTTCTCGGAAGATACGGAACGCAGTGCAGAGCTGATGGGTGTCACCTCCGGCAATGCTGGTGATAATGATCGTCCGGGACGCTTCCTGCAAGTGTTCGACTACAATAACGACGGCTGGCAGGATCTGATCCTGACAGGAGTAACAACCGACGGAAGCAGCGTAACCGCTCTTTTCCGTAACAACCAGGGAAAATTTGAACGGATGCCCAATGTGGTGGACGGCAATGACTTCCGGGCAGTGAGCGGAGGATCGGTCCACGTGGGCGATGCAAATCATGACGGATATGCCGATGTCTTCGTTCAGGGATGGAACGGTGATTTCTACGCAGACCTGTATCTGAATCAGAAGAACGGTACTTTCTCCCGTTCGGAAGCACTTTCTCAACTCTTTACTGCTTCACAGGCAGCAGAGACGGTCTTTGCTGACATTAACGGAGACGGATACGATGACTTTGTCGAAATAAACAGCAACGCTGCCAATCTGTTTATCAACAACCAGGACAACACTTTCACCAAATACGATGAAACGGTGACCGGTTTGACGAAAAGCGGAGCCACAAGCATTACCGCCGGCGATGTGAACAATGACGGACGGACAGACCTGGTGGTTTCCGGTTTCAACATCATGACCAAGATCTACTACAACAACGGCAACAACACGTTCAAAGGTGTGGATGTGCCCAAAGAGGTGACTGCCCGCTCAGGTAACTTAAACTTGGTAGACATCAACGGCGACCGGACTTTAGATCTCTCTAACTTTGGTTATGGCGACGGCTTTACAAGTGCTTATGTGCTGAATGACCTGTCTCAAAACACCCTTCCGGCAAACATTGCTCCCCGAGTTCCGGCTGGCCTGACCATAACCTATGCCGACGGAAAGTTTACGCTGGCTTGGGAACCTGCGGCAGATGCCATCACTCCGAGCAATGCCATTCGTTATAACGTCTATGCCAAAGATGAGAACAGCGGCATTATATATTTCTATTCTCCGGCAGATTTCACTACCGGCAAGCTGAAGACAGGAGGAGCCATCACAACCCTGATCAATCAGAACTCATTTGAATGGAACCTGCCGGATGGTAAATACACGTTCGGTGTACAGTCTGTTGACCAGGCAGACGTTGCCAGCGAATTCCTTACCGTTAAATACCCCGCGTTGAAGGTGGAAGAGGTAGTTTGGACAGTAGGTGGTACGTTCCCCCACTATTTAGAGTCGGGAGATGCCATCTGGGGTGACTTCAACAACGACGGACGAGTAGACATGCTCATCACAGGAGGTAGAGACTCCGGCACGCTGGCACTCTATGAGCAGACTCAAGACGGGAAGTTCAAAAGAGTTCAAAGCGACAATGCCGACTTGGCAGCAATGTCCCGGTCGAAAGCTATCTTTATAGACTATGACAATGACAACGACCTGGACATCGTGGTGATGGGAAAAGGTTCGAGCGGAACCAGCCTGCCTCTCATTCTTGAAAATACGGGTGCGGAGAATCAGTATGCCTATGTAAAAAACACAACACTCGCTGCCGGATTCCTGAAACACTATTTCTTGAAAGACGAACACAGCGGACGCGGACTGATTGCTTTTGATTACGACAATGACGGTTGGACGGACCTTCTTGTTTCCAGCGATGTGCCGTATAACAAAGCTACCGGAACTGCTGCCACTACCCTCTACAAAAACATGGAAGGAAAAGGATTTGTACGCCAGACGACGGTGGTTGACGGAGGAGAGTTCAGACACATCACACAGGGTTCCGTGCACGTAGGCGACGTCAACGGCGACGGCTATCTCGACATTTACAACCAGGGACGCGCGTTTCTGCCTTCAGCCGAAGATGTAGGTTACCTTTACATCAACAATCAAGACGGTACTTTCAAGCAGGTAGCCATGGACGGGTTTGTTCCGAAGCCATTCTCTGATGCAGCGTTGGTAGACGTCAACGGCGACGGTTATTCAGATATTGTGGAAGTGAACGAGACAAGCGCCACTCTGTACCTGAACGATAAAAGCGGTAATTTTATCAAAGTCAAGGGTGCCGGCCTTATCAACGGTAAATGTGTTCAGGCTACGGCAGGAGACATCAACAACGATGGTTTCATGGATTTGATTGTGACCGGAGAAGGCATTGTAACCCGTGTTTTCTATAATTACGGAGACAATACATTTGCCTTGGGCGGTGTTCCGTCGGAAATAACAGAAAGATGCGGAGCCATCAACCTGGTGGACATCAACGGAGACGGTACATTGGATGTAGCTTCTTTCGGCTGGCAGAATGACTGGAAAAACGCGTATGCTTTCAATGATCTGAGCAAGAGTAATATTCAGGCAAACGCAGCGCCTGCGACTCCTACCAATCTGAAAGTGGAGTCGATGGACGGCAAAGTGATCCTGACATGGAGCAAAGCAACAGACGACCATACGCCGCAAGAGGCACTTCGCTACAATGTGTACGTAAAAAACAATGCCGACAACACTGTATATGCCTATGCACCGACAGATGTTCAAACCGGAGTATTGAAAGTCCGGAACCTGATTCCATTGATCCAGACCAACCGTTTTGAACTGAACGGACTGGCAAGCGGAAAGTATACTTTCGGCGTGCAGGCAGTAGACCAGGCGGACCTGGGAAGTCAGTTTGCCAGCATTAGCGAAGATATTATCACAGGCATCCACTCTATTGCATTTGACGGGGTAGAAACCTACGCCAACGCTCAACGACAAATTACCATTAAGAACAACAGGCAAGAACCGGTAGAGTATACCATCTTGTCTGCCAATGGCTTGATGATGTCAGCCGGTGTATGCGCTACGGCTGCCCAACAATCTTCTGCTGTTTTGGAACAAGGCGTCTATATTGTCCGTCTATCCTATGGGAATAACGAAGCATCTACGGTGAAAGTAACGATTCATTAATTAAGAGTTCGTTTTTTTATATCGGAATCGGCATTTCACCACAGAGTAACACGGAGTTCCACAGGGTTTAAATCTTTGATGAAACGCGGATTAACGCAGATTTTCGCAAAGGGAAACAAATAGATAATGAAGAAATACAGTCTTTTAATCTATCTGTGTTTATCTGTGTTAATCCGCGTTTTATCGGATAAATAGTACTCTGTGGAACTCTGTGCTACTCTGTGGTGAGTTTTGCTTATTCTTTTTCAATAATATTATCTTTTATGAATAGAATACTCATTCATTCAGCTTTTTTACTGGTATTACTGACAGGCATGAGCGCCTGCCAAAACCATACGGACGGGGTGGAAGACCTGTCATCCTATGTCAATCCTTTCATCGGTACCAGCGTCAAAGCCGATACGGAACAATCTTTCAACAGCATGGGGAAAACCTTTCCCGGAGCAGCGACTCCGTTTGGAATGACCCAGGTAAGTCCCAACACCATCACCGGAGGCGACAACGGATCGGGATATGGTTATCAACATAAGACCATCGAGGGATTCGCTTTCACCCAAATGAGCGGCATTGGCTGGTATGGCGACTTAGGAAACTTCCTGGTGATGCCCACTACCGGCGAACTTCATGTGGTTGCCGGCAAAGAGAGCGATCCGGAGAAGAAGGGATACCGCTCGGAGTACGACAAAGCATCGGAAGCCGCTTCTGCCGGATACTACACCGCACGCTTAACGAAGTATGACATCCTAACGGAGGCAACTGCCTCTCCGCACGGAGGTGCGCTGAGATTTACCTACCCTGCCAGCGACTTGTCGCGCATCCAGATCGATCTGGCAAGACGCGTTGGCGGAACCTCTACCACGCAGTACGTGGAAGTGGTCAATGACAACACGATCCGCGGCTGGATGAAGTGCACACCCGAAGGAGGTGGTTGGGGAGACGGATATGGTAACCCCGACTATACGGTGTTTTTCTATGCAGAGTTCAGCAAACCTTTGGACAATTACGGTTTCTGGAGTGTCGACATTCCGGATGATTGGGAACGCAAACGCGAAAATGTGTTGAGCGACAATTATCAGGCTCGCATCGCCCAATCGAGCATTATCAGAGGCAAGAAGTCATTGGAAGGCAAACACGTAGGTTTTGCTGAATTCCCTACCACCGATCAGGAAGAAGTTAGCCTGAAAGCAGGTATCTCCTTCTCCGACTTGGAGGGTGCTGAAAAGAACTTCAAAGCAGAGTTGCAGGGGCAAACGTTCGACGGGATGAAGAAACAAGCCAAAGAGTTGTGGAACAAGGAACTTTCGAAAATCTTAATGGAAGGAGGTACCCACGATGAGAAAGTCGCATTCTACACTGCCCTGTATCACACCATGATCGATCCGCGCAACATGACAGACGTAGACGGACGGTATCCGGGCGGCGATCATCAGATTCATCAGACGGCCGACTTCACGAAACGGACCATCTTCAGTGGCTGGGACGTGTTCAGAAGCCAGTTCCCCCTGCAAACCATCATCAATCCCACGTTGGTGAATGACGAGATAAATTCGTTAGTGACGCTGGCCGAAGAGAGCGGAAAAGGATATTTGGAAAGATGGGAGTTCTTCAATGCCTACAGCGGATGTATGGTGGGCAACCCGGCCATCTCAGTTCTGGCAGATGCTTATGCCAAAAACATCCGGAAGTATGACATTGAGAAAGCCTACCGGGCAGCCGTACGTACCTCCGAGTTGATCGGGAACAAAGAAGAGTTAGGATACACACCCGTAGAGAAGGGATATTCTATCTCGGAGACACTGGAATATGCATACACAGACTGGTGTGTGGCACAGCTTGCCAAGGCATTGGGCAAAACGGACGACGCCGAGAAGTATACCCGGAAGTCATTGTACTACAAGAACATCTTCGACTCGGAAGACAAGATGTGGTTCCGCCCTAAACGCGAATCCGGTGCCTGGGAAGAGTGGCCCGCCAACGGCCGATTGACGGAATGGCACGGCTCCATCGAATCGAACCCCTACCAACAGGGATGGTTTGTACCCCATGACATCGACGGTATGGTAGCACTCATGGGTGGCGAAGAGAAGGTGTTGAACGATCTGGAAGACTTCTTTGAGAAGACACCCAAGCACTTCCTGTGGAATGAGTATTACAACCACTCCAACGAACCGGTGCATCAGGTTCCCTTTATGTTCAACCGACTGAATGCCCCATGGCTGACGCAGAAATGGACCCGGTGTATCTGTGAGAATGCCTATCGAAACGACATTGAAGGACTGGCAGGAAACGAAGACGTCGGTCAGATGTCTGCCTGGTATATACTTGCAGCAGCCGGCATCCACCCCATTTGCCCGGGAGAGACCCGATACGAACTGACAAGCCCTGCATTCGGCAAAGTAACTTTCCGCCTGGAGGATGGCAAAACATTCAGCATCGTTGCAAAAAACAACTCAAAGAAGAACATCTACATCCAGCGCGCATGGCTCAACGACAAAGAGTACAACCAATGTTTCATTGATCATGCCGACATTGCAAAAGGAGGGACACTCACTCTTGAGATGGGACCGGAACCGATGAAGTCATGGGGGACGGGAGCTGAATAGAGCTAAATGTCCGGCTCCGGGGAAGAGAGTGTTCCCCGGAGCCGAGCACCTTCCTCCCCGGAGCCGAGCACCTTCCTCCCCGGAGCCGAGCACCTTCCTCCCCGGAGCCGAGCATTTCCCTCCCCGGAGCCGAGCATTTCCCTCCCCGGAGCCGGGGAATATTCCCGGTTTACCCCGCTAACTCTATTACTTCCAAATCCTTAAACGCCCCGTTCTCTATCACAAAACGTACCATGGTACGAACTTTATGAAAACCGGACATCCCTGCCGCACCGGGATTGATGTGAAGCATATCCAATGTTTTATCATACTTCACCTTCAGGATATGCGAATGCCCACTGATAAATAACTTAGGCGGACGCGCCATCAGACTACCTATTATAGAGGGATCGTACTTCCCCGGATAACCTCCGATATGTTTTATCAAGACCTCAGCACCTTCTACCGTAAACCGATTGACCTGCGGAAACATCTTACGGATCTCCTGCCCGTCAATATTTCCATAAACAGCACGCAAAGGGCGGAAAGCCGCTAACTTTTCGGCTACCTCCACCGAACCGATATCTCCTGCATGCCATATTTCATCACAAGACTCAAAATATTCCAGGTATTTCTCATCCCACCATGCATGCGTATCCGATAATAATCCAACTTTCATCATAGTTTCTTTGTTTATATGCACAAAGGTACTTATATTTGGGAAAATCTTAACGCAATGGAAAGCAATTATCAGTATTTTAAAAGAGACATAAGCTGGCTGTCATTCAATTATCGCGTACTGCTGGAAGCTAATGACGACCGACTTCCACTGTATGAGCGCATCAACTTCATATCCATCTACTCTTCCAACCTGGAGGAGTTTTACAAAATACGTGTAGCCGATCATAAAGCAGTGGCATCGGGTGTCACCCAAAGTGATGAAGAGTCGGTACAATCGGCTGCCGAATTGCTGGAAAATATCAACCGGGAAGTAAACCGCCAACTGGAAGACCGTATCCGTATCTACGAACATAAGATATTGCCTACCTTACGCAAGAACCACATTATTTTTTATCAGAGCCGGAATGTAGAACCGTTCCATCAGGAATTCATCCGGAACTTCTTCCGTGAAGAGATATTCCCCTTCCTCCAACCGGTGCCGGTATGCAAAGATCGCGTCGTGTCATTCTTGCGGGACAACCGGCTTTATCTCGCGGTACGTCTCTTCATGCACGGCACGGAGAAGACCGACCCGGATCATGTGCAATATTTCGTAATGAAGATGCCGTATAGCAAAGTGCCCCGTTTCATCGAACTTCCCAAACAGGGGGACAACTATTACCTGATGTTTATTGAGGATATCATAAAGGCCAATATCGGCCTCATCTTCCCGGGATACGATGTGGACTCCAGTTATTGCATTAAAATCTCCCGGGATGCCGATATACTGATAGACGATACTACCAGCACCGCCGACCTTGTGGAGCAGGTGAAGAAAAAAGTGAAGAAACGCAAAATAGGAGCTGTATGCCGTTTTGTATACGACCGCGGCATGCCATCGGACTTTCTGGACTTCCTTGTAGATGCCTTCCAAATAAACAGAGAGGAACTGGTTCCGGGCGACAAACATCTCAATCTTGAAGACCTGCGTCATCTGCCCAACCCGAACAAGGCATTGAAGTCACTGGAAAAGCCCAAACCTATGAAGCTGAATTGCCTGGATGAAAAAGAATCCATATTCAACTATGTGAAGCAGAAAGACCTGTTGCTTTATTATCCTTACCACTCGTTTGAACACTTTATACACTTCCTGTATGAAGCTGTACACGATCCGCAAACGAAAGAAATCATGGTAACGCAATATCGCGTAGCCGAAAACTCCGCAGTCATCAATACGCTGATAGCAGCTGCGCAAAACGGAAAGAAAGTAACCGTATTCGTAGAACTCAAAGCCCGCTTTGATGAAGAGAATAACCTGGCTACAGCGGAGATGATGAAATCCGCCGGAATAAAAATCATCTACAGCCTTCCGGGGCTCAAAGTGCATGCCAAAGTAGCCCTTATCCGCCGGAAGAGTAAAGGTGACGATCCCAAAACCTGCGACTTTGCTTATATAGGTACCGGCAATTTCAATGAAAAGACAGCCATGCTTTATGCCGATTGCGGACTATTCACCTGTAATCCTAAAATAACCAAAGACCTTTATACGCTCTTTTGCACCTTGCAGGGGAAGGAGAATCCCAAATTCAGCACACTGCTCGTAGCACGTTTCAACCTGATACCAGAGCTGAACCGCCTTATCGACCACGAAATAGAACTGGCCGAAAAAGGACAGGGCGGAAGAATCATATTAAAGATGAACGGATTGCAGGACCCTGCCATGATCGACCGTTTGTATGAAGCCTCACAACGAGGGGTACAAATTGACCTGATCGTCAGAGGTATCTGTTGCCTGATACCGGGACAGCCATACAGCCGCAACATTCGTGTCACCCGTATTGTGGATACATTCCTTGAACATGCCCGCGTGTGGTATTTCGGCAATGCCGGACATCCGAAAATCTATTTCGGTTCACCGGACTGGATGCGCCGCAATCTCTACCGCCGGATCGAAGCTGTGACCCCTGTACTCTCCCCCGAACTACGGCAGGAAATGATCGACATGCTGGACATACAACTTTCTGACAATCGCAAAGCTTGTTTCGTAGACGAGAGGTTGTGCAATGTGTTCAAAAGTAAGTCCAAAGGAGAGGGTATCCGGGCGCAATATACTTTCTATAATTACCTGAAAAGGAAAAATGAAACATCTTTGTAATATGTATGACACTTCTCTGCAACACGAAAATCCGTCCTTTGCAGTCAGAAACAGAATACATTTATGGAGACAATCTATCTTTGCATCGTCATCTTCTTATTTGTGCTTGCAATATTCGACCTCATGGTCGGAGTGAGCAACGATGCCGTTAACTTTCTAAATTCCGCCATCGGAGCGAAAGCAGCTTCCTTTAAAACAGTATTATTCATAGCAGGCATCGGTATATTTATCGGTGCCGCTTTGTCTAATGGTATGATGGACATCGCACGACACGGCATTTATCAACCCGAGCATTTTTACTTCGCCGAAATCATGTGCATACTGCTTGCCGTGATGCTGACGGATGTCGTACTGCTCGATGTGTTTAACTCAATGGGGATGCCTACCTCTACCACCGTTTCGATGGTGTTCGAGCTATTGGGAGGTACCTTCGCACTGGCACTTATCAAAGTCCACAACAATGACATGCTGGGGCTGGGCGACCTGATCAATACGGATAAAGCATTGTCCGTCATTATGGCTATCTTCGTTTCAGTGGCCATCGCTTTCTTCTTCGGTATGCTGGTACAATGGTTGGCACGTATCATCTTTACTTTCAACTATAAAAAGAAGATGAAGTACAGCATTGCGCTGTTCGGTGGTATCGCCACTACAGCCATCATCTACTTCATGCTTATCAAAGGATTGAAAGACAGCTCATTTATGACATCAGAGGCCAAACAGTGGGTACAGGATAACACAGCAATGCTGATCGGATGTTTCTTTGTCTTCTTCACCCTATTGATGCAAATACTCCACTGGCTGAAAGTGAATATATTTAAGGTAGTGGTATTGTTAGGTACATTCGCATTAGCACTGGCATTTGCAGGCAATGACCTTGTCAATTTTATAGGTGTCCCCCTGGCCGGCTACTCTTCTTTTATTGACTATACAACCAATGGCATGGCAGCAGGTCCGAATGATTTTCTCATGTCCTCACTGTTAGGTCCCGCCAAAACTCCCTGGTACTTCCTGATAGGTGCAGGAGCGATCATGGTATATGCGCTTTGTACATCGAAGAAAGCCCATAACGTTATCAAGACTTCCGTAGACCTCTCCCGCCAGGACGAAGGAGAAGAAACTTTCGGTAGTACCCCAATTGCCCGTACGCTGGTACGCATCAGTATGACATTGGCAAATGGCGTCTCAGAAATAGTGCCGGAAGGTACAAAAAAGTGGATCAACACCCGTTTCCGTAAAGACGAAGCCATCATTGCCGACGGAGCTGCCTTCGATCTTGTCCGTGCATCGGTCAATCTGGTATTGGCAGGATTACTTATCGCATTAGGTACTTCTTTGAAACTTCCGTTGTCTACCACCTATGTCACTTTCATGGTAGCCATGGGTACCTCACTGGCCGACCGTGCCTGGGGACGCGACTCTGCCGTTTACCGCATCACCGGTGTTCTAAGCGTTATTGGCGGTTGGTTTCTTACCGCCGGAGCGGCTTTCACCATCTGCTTCTTCGTAGCCATGATTATCTACTTCGGAGGTACAATTGCTATCATCGCTCTTATCGCTCTGGCAGTACTCTCGCTTATTCGCAGCCAGGTAATCTATAAAAAGAAAAAAGAGAAGGAAAAAGGCAACGAAACACTGAAACAACTGATGCAAACCAGCAACAGTGACGAAGCCCTGCAATTGATGCGCCAGCACACCCGCGAAGAGTTAGGCAAAGTACTTGAATATGCTGAAACCAACTTTGAATTGACGGTCACCTCCTTCCTTCACGAAAACCTGCGAGGATTGCGCCGCTCAATGGGCTCCACCAAGTTTGAGAAGCAGCTTATCAAGCAAATGAAGCGAACGGGAACCGTAGCGATGTGCAAACTGGATAATAACACCGTACTCGAAAAAGGTCTTTACTATTATCAGGGAAATGATTTTGCCAGCGAACTGGTATACAGTATTGCCCGCCTGTGCGAACCCTGTCTGGAACATACAGACAATAACTTCAATCCGCTGGATGCCATTCAGAAGGGAGAATTCGGAGACGTAGCCGAAGATATCACTTATCTGATACAGCAGTGCCGCAAGAAACTTGAATCCAACGATTATAATGATTTTGAGGAAGAAGTACGTCGTGCCAATGACCTTAATGCCCAACTTTCACACTTGAAACGTCAGGAGTTACAACGCATCCAAAGCCAAACAGGCAGTGTCAGAGTAAGTATGATATACCTGACAATGGTGCAAGAAGCACAAAATGTGGTAACTTATACAATCAATCTGATGAAGGTAAGCCGTAAATTCCAAATGGAAACGGACGCCTGATAGAGCATTATCAAAAACACAGAAGGGGAACGATTGTTGAAATACAGAATTCTAAGACCTGCGCAAATATTTGTGCAGGTCTTAGAATTCTGCGTTTCAATAGTCATTAACCAACGCAACCAAGTGTCCCACTATTCTCAATCCGGATAATACTTCCCGGGAATTGCATTAGCCGGAACATACGGTTCCATCCAGAATGCAGAACGACGTTTGAACTTCAGTTCAGTAGATGGATACCAGTTTGCCCATGAAGCAGGATCACTGTTCACCACCGGAGCCATTACACTCTCTCCATTTCCATTTAAAGCGGTCACAGTATACTCGTATACAATAATTCCACTTCTATCGGCATCAGCATTATCCTGGCTACCAGGCAGGCTAAAGGCAGGAACAACTCCCTGAAGCTGTTCATCCGCAAAAGAAGTAGCTTTTCCCTCATAAACCTTCAGGAACTCTTTCTCACCCAGCTTCCTTCTGTAAACCCTGTAAACTTCAGTACCTAATACTTGCCCCCAGGAGAGATCAATCCGACCGGAATCAAGTTGAAGTTTCAAGCCTTCCGGGTAATGAGAAGGAGACTTACTTATATAAACCGGATATTCACAGGCAGAAGCAGCCTCTTTCTTTCCGTTGACAGAGACAGCACGTACATGATACTTACCATCTGCCAGTTTGGGCAACATATATATAGTTTTTGTGGTTGTGCCTGATACTTCCCAACTTTTACCTCCATCTTTCGAGAGTTCCATACGGACCTTTGACACCGATTGGGGCTTTGACAAATAAACCATGTTGCCGGCTTTTGCATAAACAACATCCTCAATCGTTGTGGGCACAGGAACAGGTTCTTTGGCTGTATATTCAATGGAATGTTCTCCGGCAGGTAGTTTCACTCCGGCTATATCCCCTTTGTACATCACTCCGTCGATATAGAGTTTTCCCCCTTTCACACCTGTCAAAGTCAACGTCACCTGACCGTCCGACTTCAATCTCCCCTTACAATCTCCACTTACAAAGCGTGTCAATGCGATGGCTGTTTCTGTCTCACCCGTAAGACGAATACCCAGACCGTCAGCAGCAATCTCAGAACCTTTGAACAGGGCCAGTTGCAGATCTCCGTTCTTCATCCGACGAACCATCCCTGCTTCTCCTTTGAAAGTCACAGAATCCGAATGCCAGGCAATGGGATCACTGTCCCTGAAAATAATATCCCGGCTCTTATCTGTAGCAATCTGCACTATCCCCTTCGGAGTCCTGCTTTTATCCGGAACGAATTCATAAACATCATTTCCTGCTAATAATGCCGGAACAGTGAGTTTACCATCCAAAACACGTACCGATTCTTTCTTGTGGGTAACCAGCGTCAGCAAAGAACCAACACCATCCCGGTAAAAGCCTTTTGACTTCGCAGTTCCTGCCGTTGTCCAATACTCCGGACGTACTTTATCCATAAATACAATCTTCGGAAATTCATCTTCTTTCCGGGTGAACCATGAGAAGCGGTTGAAAGCTCTCCAATTAGTTCCGGTCTGATCGTAAATCAGAAAATAATCGGTCCCTACCAGAAGAATACTGCGGGATACATATTCAGGCCATGCAAAAGAATCTTTCCCCTCTGCCGAACGTACTTCAGCCATCTGAGCTATCTCCAGATCATATAAAGGGGCAACCAGCTCATTCATTCCGATATTACAGAAAGTACCGTTTTTCATGACTCCGAAATTGGTTACGCCATCCGTATTATTCTGGGTATGATCTCCTACCGCCTCATTTTCATGGCCGGTATAAACCTTGTCTTGTGCATAGAAATAGATACCGCCTGCATTACCTTGCCCCTGATGTCCCCAGCGGTAATTGGGCCCCTTGTCTATCTGATTCAGATGGATGGAAAGTTCCTCATCCGAATCAACTCCGGCACGAAGTACAATCCCATGCCCGGTATATTTGCAACTTTTCAAATGCGGATTCGTACCTGTATCTTTCGTCTGATGCATATTCTTATGTACCTCTACCCATTTCGTATCATTCGCCTTCTCTTCCACATCTTCTCCTATCGCTCCCAACCACCGTAAATTTTCGGCTACCAGCGGATCATAATACTGTAACCAGTTTCCTAATTCATAAACAGGCGCATAACGCGGCACCAATCTGCCGCCACCGTGTGCACCATGAGGTGGGTAAGCTCGTCCCGGCGTTACCATATCAACCATCCAACGGGCCCTTTCCGCCATATGAGAATCTGCAAACCGATTTTTACCGTCAAACAGTTCCAAGGCTATATTCGAATGTACGGTAGGACGCAGATAAGCCCAATTGTACACTCCCAGACTTTCTACCCAACGTCCTCCCTTAGACTCATAGGAGCTGACTTCCGGACGGGTATAAAACAAACCATAAACTTCAATCGACTTCTCAAAGAAATCAGCCCACTCCTTTGCCATCGGATGTTCCGGGAAAAGAAAAGCCGTTTGTCCGGTCACCGCCCATCCATCGGCAGCCATGTTGGCAGTGCCTGCCAATGAAGTACGAATGGCATTCATCGGTTCAAGCATATTCACATAACCGGCCAATAAGAAAAGAGCCTCAACAGTCCTACGTTGTTCGTCGGACAAATCTTTGTAGTAAGTCAGATAATCCTGTACCCACTGTGAATAAACCGGGCGGTGAGAAATAGAATGAATGCCCGGAAAACTGTTCATCCCGGTCATATAATACGCCATCGGAGAAGTGACCATCTGCTTATAAAACCGATCGGCAGAAGTTTCTTTGGGTCTTTTGGCAAAAGGATTTTCGGGGCGTTTCGCTTCTCGTGGATATTCCAGTACCCAGTTCTTCACCTTATCCAGATTCAGTAACGCATATTGCCGGTGAAGCATCATCGTATACCGGAATACCATTTCGGCCGAATGGTCTTTTCCACCATTAGCCGCAATATCATCAATACTCTTATTGAAAGCCTCCACTTTGGGGTGTGTCTCACCAATCCGGGTAAATGCTATTGCTGTAGAGCGCGTACCATTTTGTACCGGATACTTAAAATAGAGTTTCTGATCCGCATATCTGAAATAGACAGACAGATCGGGAGTAGGCTGCCAAATACCGTATTGCCGGTCATTCCAGCGATTGTGGTCATAAACAAATACACCCAACTCACGTGCATCCTTCCCACTCTCCCAAAAAGTCATCACAGGAACCTGCTCCCGTGTAGAGTTTCCTCCGAAAGGCAACAAACGATATACCATTTCTTTGTCAACCTGTTCTATCCATCCTTCACCTGTCCAATGCGGATCTTCCTGGCAATAACTGGTATAAAGAGGTTGTTCAACAGGTACTCCGTCAGCAACGGTCACATCTTTCTGACGATCCCAGTTAGCATATTTATGAGTCGGATGGAAGCCGGTCCACTCCATATCTACAAAAACTCCGTCTTGTTTTTCTATTCCGCTCATCTCTTCATCGAAGATAACAAACGGATAGCCTTGTACCACCTTAACAGAGGTCCGATACTCGGCTCCTCCCTCCAAACGGTAAAGTACCAGACACTCGGCAAACAGCTCTCCATTCTCTTTTACGGAAGTCTCTACGGACACTATTTTCTTATGACCGGAGTACAACCTGTTACGACCGGAAGCTCCTTCTCCCTTTGAAACAGAAAGAATTGGAGCCGGAGCGATATTGTCATTCACGGTAGCAGTTACAGGAATGGCAACACTAAAATCCGTATTTCCAAGTATCCAACAGTCCGTTTTTCGTTCTATGTATACCGGATGATCAGACTTCATCTTCCGGCTGCCCAACCGCAAAACATACTTAAAACCTCCTCCGGCAGACATGGAGGCGAAAAAATGGATACGTGCAGAGCAAATACGATTGTTATCGTACTTCTTATCCGAAAGTTGAAAAGCAACCGGATTTCCGGTCCGGGTATCTATCAACTCCAAACGGTTCTCAACATTGCTATCCGGAGAAAAAGTAACCGGATAGCTGATCAGAGTCTCCGGCCAACTGTATATAGATAAGAAAAGCGGATTCTCTTTTTCAAAAGTAACAGCCGGATGGTCCGTAGAAATATGATATTGTTGTGCATGGGTATCAAATACCCAGCACAACAACACAATAAAACTAATAACAGTATATCTCATCAATTTTAAATTTTTTCAGCTATCAAAGCATAAGCACACCACAATGCCGGAGCTTGTCCGTGCAGATCGCCCGTCAATGGCTTGCGGTTACGATAATGCTCACTTGTATTTCCCAGCATAGTGCCCTCGCATACACCTTCCACATCTCCCATCTGGTTCACATAAGAAGTAAGTGCAATCCATGCCTTGCGGGCAGCAGGACCATACTCGTCTTTATCGAGCCATCCTTTTTTTACACCTACGATCATCGCATATGCAAACATACCCGTACCGGATGTTTCTTCCCACATAGATGCATCATCTACAACTTGTTTCCACATACCTTTTTGGTCCTGCATCTCTCTCAGGCGTACCATCATTTTGAGATAACCCTGCATGATAGCTTTCCTGTCCGGGTTATCTTCCGGAAGAATACGCAGTAACTCTGCCATGCCTACAGCCATCCATCCGTTGCCTCTCCCCCAACAGAAACGAGCTGTCGGAGCATGATAGAACAAACCTGAAGGTTGTTGTATGGAATCCAGGTAAAGCACCATTTCACGGGCGGCACGATCGATGTATTTCCGTTCGTTCGTTACCCTGTAAGCCTGTGCCTGTATAGCAGTAATCATAAACATATCATCCAGCCAGAAGCGTGTCTGCCAGGAGTATCCTTTATCTGCCCACTCCTTTTGCTGGGGCAGACAGACATCTGCATCTACAAAATCACCATACATACTGCTCTTGCATGTATCCTGATGATCGAGCGTCCAGTCTGCCGGCAACTCCCATTGCGAATCGGCATACATCATCCCCATTTTCTTATACCGTTCATCACCGGTTTGCAAATAGAATTCTAAAGGCAATGCTCCGAATACATTGTTATCAACATGGTTCGGTTTCGGTTGAAGAAATGCTTCTGTAGTAAACAAAGGCTCGAAGCGTTCGGTCAACCGTTGTGTTAATTCTGCATTGCCACATTCCTTAGCAAACCACAATCCTCCCAACCAGGTGCAAACGTCCGGATAAGTAATCTGAGTACGTGGTTCGTTTATACGTAAAGGACTGCCATACTGCGAATGCCCCTGAGCCAAGAAGCGGTAAGTTATTTTAGTACCAATCTCAACGGGATCAGCCCCCTCCGGGAAATTATCAAAATAACTCACTTCTTGCCTTGAGCATGATGCCAGCCCCAGGATTACCAATGCAAAGAAAACAATATTCTTCTTCATAACTAATACTATATAATCAAATCTTTAAAAACTTCAGCATACATACTTTTTTACCATTGTCAACACGAAGGAAATAAAGTCCTTCATACAAGCCCACAGCCGAAAGAGTAACTGTCTGCTCATATTCTTCCTGAATATTCCAATGCCTCAATACCTGTCCGGATAAGCTGACTATCGACACGCCTTCCGGTTTATCTTCCTGCGGAAAAGAAAGATGGAACTCATCCCTTACCGGGTTGGGAAAAAGACGATAACCTGCTTCTTCTCTGGCATTCTCAATTCCAACAGACGAATCATTCCAACTGATAGTCTTTTCCAACACACCATTTTTATAGACGAAAAGTTCATCTGCGTCATTCTTCTGCTGTACATAGGGACTATTGAAAAGGTATTCCTCAGAAAGGGTCAACGGTACTCCGTTTACCTTGTAATTATCCTGATAAGCTTCGGTAGGCGGAAAGAATTGCAACTGCAAAACATCGCCACTCAAAGAAGTATACTTCACTGCCGGCTTACTTGTAGTATAATCCTGTTTTTCTATCTTTGTCTTGGTAAGAACCGCATTCTTGAATAACTCCAGTTCCTCACTACGGGTAGCCGCTTTATATTCCGGCTCTATTTCTGAGGTTTCCAGTACCCAGGCTCCTTTTCGGCAAGAGGTATCTTCCAAAGTAAGAACATCGTGATTGCTGACTACAAAATCTGTATTCGTCCACGTATAAGGTTCCAATGTTTTAAAGGCGAAAAGCATCGTTCCGGTATGACAAAAGATCCAGCCATCTGCTTCGATACGTTCTTTAATACCTCTTTTGGTGAAAGGAACATAGATACGGTAACGCTTTCCCTGAATATAAGTAGTCGGTACATTATACACCCCAACCGCTGCTTTTTCATATTGCATCACCCTGTGATAAGGGTTCTCTCCGTATCCTTCAATATTAGCATTTGTATTGTCGGTAGGACGGGCAGGATTATCCTGACAAACAGAAAATACACTCTCTACAACATCACTTTGCCAAGCCAGATAAGTACGTTTGGTCTCTTTATAGGCATAGCAGGAAGTAGCTTTTGACAAATCATAAGGGATTTCTGTTTGAGTAGCCAAACCGTAATTGTTGCTTTGATATGTATATTTAAAACGTTTCCAGTTCAACACATCTTTGTTTGAACCATTCACTCCTATATCATTAATGTAACTGGTATATACATAAGGATATTCCTTCGAATCGTAAACCTGCAACAAAGCTGGGTCGGGAGCCACATTACGTTTATAAGCCAACCAGAAATTCATACTTGCCGTATTATTGGTTACGGTCAGTCCTGGAATAAAAAGGTACTTATTCTCCTGATTACCGAAGTACAACCAGGCAAGCGCCGTTATATTCGAATTGGAAGCACGGGCACCTGTATATAATTGGTCCCAACCCTTACAACGAGGTGGATTGGCCACATACAGTCCCTGATTCCAGGCCGAAAGCAAACTGGCAATCATTTGCTGGTAAACCGCATTAGCCTTTTGATTAATTTCCTCATCCTGACAGAACTCAGCCAACATACGTACATACATTATATTCGTAGAGAAATAAATAAATGCATCTGCTTCACTACAATTATTGTGGAAGAATTTATTCAGCCAATTCAAAATACGGGGACGATTATAATCTCTGATCTGCTTCGTTGTACGTCCGTACCGATCTGTAAAATCACTCCATTGCTCAGTAGCCATAAAGCCGACCGTATAACGTATCATATCCAAATTAAGAGTAATTCCTCTTGAATTATAATCACCTAACTGAAGAAACGTCCTTATTTTGGCTTTCAAAGACTCCGGCATATTGTCCTTTGTCAGCAAATAACCATGTAGTGTGGCATGAGCATAAAATTCAACGCCCGAACCCGTAGAGTTGTAATACAAATCAGGATCGGCTATATATTTGTCATACATAGCCTCCAGGTTGTTTATCGCCCGTGACTTATCGTAATTAAGATATAAACGTGCAAAATAATACGGACCCGTATATTTAGGATCACCTCCGGAAGGTGATGTACCCTTTGCCATATACTGAATCATAGCATCACACCGCTTCTCGTAGGTAGCCCCCGAAATCATAGACTGCGCTCTACTTTCAGCACTTATCATAAATAATAAGACACACAGCCAGATAGAAAGTTTTTTCATTGGTTCACTCATAAAATTACCGGAAAAAGTTCCGGACTACTTAAACTCAAGACCAAGTAGTCCGGATGTGTTTTTTTAATTAAAACAGGATTTTGCCTGATTGTGAAGTCTCACCTTCGGAGACAGACAGGAAATACACTCCACGCTCAATAAGAGAGATGGTCTCTCCATTACCAAGTTGTACGGATTTAACCAATGCGCCTGAAGTATTGTACACATTTACCTTAGCAAGTCCTTCAATACCATATACGGTAACTCCATTGCTGTTAGCAACCAATGTAAAGCGACTCTGCTCTTTCTGGTTAGTAGTAATGCCAGTAGCACCACTACCTAATTCGTAAGCACCCAAATCATACTTCTGACCTACCGGACGGGCATTACCGCAAATGTCGGTCGTCGCAATCGTGTAATCAGGAATGGTATTAACACCTTTATCTACCAAGTCTGATGCATTCAAAAGTCCCCAGTTTGCCTTGGCTATTGCTTCCAACGTTCCTTCCAGAAATTCGTAACCAATGCCCGCTTCTACTGTCGGACGAATGAAACGAGGAGCAAGTCCTTCTGTTACCTCTTCAGTAAAGTCATTGCTTTCAATCAACTGGTAAGAAGTTGGGGTTGTATTCAGATTCTTACCTTCCATCCAGATACCTGCACCCTGGATTCCGCAGTATGCAAATGTCTCTACATATCCGGCCTGATTCAGGTTGAGATTATTTGCATTCCCCTGTTCGTTTACATTGCCCCAAAATACAGAGTTGTAAGTAGTGGAATTTCCATTAGAGAAGACACCGCCACCAGCTTTAGCCCCCATATTTTTTACTACGGTTGTATTAATCAACTTTCCACCACCGGTATGGATATAAACACCACCACCGCGAAAAACAGAAGAGTTATTATATATCACACAGTTCTCTGCAACTGCACTGTTATTTAAAAAGATACCACCGCCAAATGCGTTTTTACCGGAAACTACCTGGTTATTCCGAATAACAGAGTTGCTGATAACACTTTTATTTCCTTGTATATTAATACCGCCACCATAAGAAGAACCATTGGAATCATCGTTCTGATTCGTACAATTCTCAATCAAACAGCTCTTAACCAAACCGGCACCATCCACAAATACACCGGCTCCGTTTACGGCGCTATTCTTACTGGCTTCCGCTTTAATATTACGAACGATGCAATTACTCAGAACAGCATTATTTTTCAGGTAAGCACCCGCCCCATGATCATTTACGTTTGTATTATCACAGATCGTTATGCCATCTACCACATCTCCTTCTGCATTCATAGTAAATATACGATAGCTGGGATCAGTATCGGTATTTCCCTGGAATTGTGTTTCGTATTCAAACTCCCAAGGCTCTACAATGCCATTTTCATCCTGATCTTTCAATATACGCTGTTCCAATGCGGTTTCATTTCCTTTAAAACCACCATATATCTGTACTCCTGCACGGTCTTCATTCAGATTGATGGAACCTGTCACCTGATAAATACCTTTCGCAACCCACACTCTATCTTTGGTAGCAATATTGCTCAATATACCATTAAATTTTCCATCGGTAATCTCTACAACCACATTGTTTTCATCCTGAGTAATATGACTCCAGGCTTCTGTATCGCTACTTAATTTCACATACACGTTCTTTGCATCTAACTGGTTGGAACAAGCCATTGCAATCATCAAAGATGCTAATAAATGTTTTTTCATAATAACTATTTTTTTAATAATACATTAATAACCTTCATTCTGCCACATGATATTCACATCGTTATAAGCTGCCATTTCGGAGAAAGGAATCGGTAACAGCAACTGATAATCCTGAACTGTATACTGTCCGGAACCTTCGTCACGATGCTTAAAGTGTTCATTCATTGTAGAAACGGCTATTCCCCAACGAATCAAATCACACCAACGCAGGCCTTCAAAAGCAAACTCGACTCTTCTCTCCTGGATAATTGCATTGCGGAAAGTATCTTTGTCATACAGTTCCACAGGAGTCAATGCATCCAGTCCGGCACGAGCCCGTACGGCATTCAGAATTTTAAAAGGTTCACTGTTGATATCAGCCACATAGCCCAACTCGTTAAGAGCCTCAGCATACATCATCTTTACATCTGTATACCGCAGGATAGGGAGATTGTTTGCCCAGTCATTTTTCTCTTTCGGTGTGTAAGTATCCCACTTGCAATATTTGTATACCAGCTTGGACTGTGTATCATAGGTTCCGTTAATCTTCACATTGGTAACTACGGACAGAGCTTTCCGTTTATCCACTTTCGGAGAGGTTTCGTAAGCATCCCATAAATTCTCCGACGCTCTCATATTACCGCTATATCCGGTGAAAGGAGCCACATAAGCAGTGTTAGGCAATGTCAGTTTTTCAGGAATAAAGCCTGTAATAAATGAGTTACCTTCACCAATCTGCCCTCCGATAAACTGAACTTCCCAAACACGTTCTTTTCCATTGTCTTTGGAGTCAATGAAGCAGTCTTCATATTTTTTCTCCATTTCATAACGTACAGATTCCTGATCTACTACCATTTTCAGGTAAGTCCGGGCATCTTCAAAATTATTCTGGAACATGTATAACCGGCCGAGCATTCCAGCAGCAGCATAGCGGGTAGCACGTCCGATATCATTCGTGCCCCATTCTTCGGGAAGCAATCTGATAGCCTCCTTATAATCGGATATGGCCTGTCCGAGAGTTACCTCCTGAGTAGAACGCGGAATTTTACGGATCTCCGCCAAAGGAGTTGTCTTTGTAATTAAAGGAACTCCTCCCCACTGCCAACCCAGACTCCAATAAGCATAGGCACGCAGCATATAGGCTTCTCCTTTAATGTAATCACGTCTTTCCTCATTTGTGAATTCGGCATTATCAATCTTATCCAGAATCAGATTACAGCGGTCAATTATAGACCAGTAAGTTTTCCAGGAAGTAGTCCAGATACTCTCGTTAGGTGAATCAACAAATCGGCCCACGTTATTTGCATTTCGCGAATCATCACTACGGTGATTGATATACATAAACCAACAAGAGTTCGTATTATACAGAAGTTGTTGTTTTCCGTAAACAGCCGAGATAGCCTGCTCAAAATCCGATTCTTTTTTATAGCCTTCTTCCACTGTATAATCGGACTGTGGAGTAATGTCCAGAAAAGCATTGCAAGCTCCCAACACAAACGACAACGATAACAATAATATGAATGTTATTTGCTTCATTTTTTCATTGTTTTTATAGAGTTAGAATACAAGATTTACACCAAGGGTATATTTTCGGCTCATAGGATATGTACTATAATCCACCCCGGCTCTTGTTGTAGAATTACCATAACTATTCGTTTCAGGAGATACACCCGGATAATTGTCAAAGGTTACCACATTATCCAATGAAACATATACTTTAGCTTTCTTCAGGAAAGACTTTTTCAATAAGTCATTGGGTAAAGTATATGACAAAGTGATATTCTTGATTCTCAAATAAGTAGTATCATAGATACGTAAGTCTGAATTATTCTCATAAGTAGAATTACGGTTATAAATGTTAGGGGTTGTACCATCCCATGACATATCTACACCCAGATAATAAGGAGTAGGATCTCCACGATCTCCGTAAACAGCCTGATAATCGGGCTTCCAGCAACGTACCCAATGAGAGAACTGGTTAACTCCTGGAGAACCATAATCCAAAGAACGTTGTCCAAGGAACATAACATCACCACCAATCTGTCCTTGAATCAAGACACTCAACTCAAAGTTCTTATAAGAGAAACGGTTTGTTATACCATAAATGACATCAGGGATATTATTTCCGTAAGGTACCAGATCGTCTTCTGTGATTACTCCGTCACCTACCAGTTTTCCGTCGACCATTTTAGTAGGTTGGTCCACCATCTTCACATTACCAATACGCTGACCTTTGTATACAGGTACAAGAGGTTTGTTTTCATCCGGAGTACCATCTGCTTTCTTTTCAAAATCATCTGCTGTCAAGATACCATTCGTGCGATAGCAATAGAACTGTGATACCGATCCGCCTACGCGGGTTATGAACTTACCATCCCACATTGAATCGGTGAAACTATCGATACCTCCCATGTCCAGCACTTTATTCTGGTTACCGGAAAGATTCAGAGAAGTAGACCATTTGAATGTACCTGTCAGATTGTGACTTGTTATGTCCAACTCCCATCCTTTATTCTGAATGGATCCCAGGTTGGTACGGATTCTGTCATAACCACTGGTCATTACAATAGGCAGATTAAACAACAGGTTATCGGTCTTGTTAATATAATAGTCAAAATTGAACTGCAAACGGTTATTGAAAGCAGAGAAATCCAATCCGAAATCAAGACTGGCTGTACTCTCCCACTTCAAGTCCTCATTCTTCAGATTTTTAGGAGCCATACCAGCCTGAAGTGTATTGCCATAAGCCGAGTTATCAGTAGTCAGCACTGACAGATAATCGTAATATCCAATACGGTCATTACCCGATTTTCCCCAGGATGCTCTAAGTTTTAATAAAGAAATCCATTTTACAGAGCTCAGGAATGACTCTTCATTGAGTTTCCATCCTGCCGAGAATGACGGGAACCATCCCCAACGATTGTTTGCACCGAAACGTGAAGAACCGTCATTACGTACGGTTGCATTAAGCAAATACTTTTCTTTATAATTATAACTTACACGACCAAAGAAAGAAGCCGTACGCACCTGGTATTTTTCCGTAGAAGCCCTTTTTGCCAAAGTAGCCACATTCAGTGTCGGAATGTTCTCCAACGGCCATCCGGTTGCTTCACCATCAATACGATACTTATCAGTTGCATCGGCACTCTGCCCCAACATAACATTCAGAGCATGTTTGTTACCATACAAAGCATCATAAGTCAAGGTGTTTTGAATAGACCAGCTATTATTGCTTTGAGAATTACTTTTTCCCAAAGTTACATTATTGTTATTGTAGGTAACATTGCCCGGAACATAGTACTCATATACCCTGCCGTCATAACTATAATTATACTGTGACTTGAACACAAGGCCTTTCATAAAAGTAATCTCAGCCCAGGCGGATGCTGCTGCCTTATTCTGCACTGTTTGATCCAGTGTTTCTTTCAAACGCTCCAAAGGGTTAGGATATACGGTAATACCTAAGTCCGGATATCCCCAGTCACGGGTAGCTTCATCCAGTTTTACAATCGGTGCCTGCATCAAAGCGTGCTGAATAACAGTCTCTTTGCCCTGTGCCTCTTTATTATCCTGCTTACTACGTGAAGCGGAAATATTAGCACCTACTTTTAAATAATCCGAGAGATTCAATGTTCCGTTCAGGCGGAAGTTAATACGGTTATAGTAGGTCTCTTTAATGATACCCTTCTGATCATAATAACCTCCTGAAAAATAGATCGTTCCCATCTTATGTTTACCCGATGCAGACAACTGATAGCTCTGTACAGGTGCAACCTGAGTAATTGCTTTTTGCCAATCTGTAGTCACCAAGTCCGGATCTAACCAGGAATCCGGAATCTTATTTGCATCGGCACGTGCGCTCATAGGGTCACTCATCGAACCTCCACTACGCAAATGGTCGTTGTTTCTCTTCCAGATATTGAAAGCCAGCCATTCTTTGGCATCCATCATACTTACATATTTCTCCGGATCTTGCAGACCATAGAAACCGTCAAATGTAACAGCCGGTTTGTCACTACCTTGCTTCGTTTCGATCAGGATAACCCCGTTTGCACCGCGAGCACCATAAATAGAAGTAGCCGAAGCATCTTTTAAAACCTGTATGGATGCCACATCAGCAGGATTGATATCACTCATGCTTTCATAGGGTACACCATCAATCACATACAGCGGATCACTGCTACCATTGATCGTATTCACACCACGAATACGTATTTGCAGTTCTTCGCCGGGAACACCGCTTGTATTTTGGGCACGAACACCTGCCAGATTACCAGCCAATGCTTCTCCCAGCGTAGCTACAGGGCGCTCCTTGACAGCTTCGTCTGTCATTTTAGACACCGATGAAGTAAGATTCTGCTTTTTTACACTACCGTAACCAATAACGATTACTTCGTCCAACGCTTTACTATCTTCACTCAAAACCACTTTGATATTGTTCTTGCCGGAAATCTTAATGGTTTTAGTTAAATAGCCGATGTAAGAAACAACCAGAGAACCATTTTCCGGGGCATTTACCGTGAAATGTCCGTCTAAATCCGTAATGGCTCCCATGGATGTTTCTTTCACCAAAACATTTGCACCTATAACAGGCTCACCAGATGGGTCAGTTACTATTCCGGTAACCTTCATTTGTGCAAAAGCTACATTACAGATTAATAACAGTGCAGTTACCCAAATGAATCTGGAATTTGTTAGCAAAATGTGTTTTTGCATACTTAAGTTTGATTTTTGTTTTGATTAAACTTATTCTTGTTTTAATAATATAATAGATGCTATAATACATCTGATAGATAGAAGATATCTTTGGAGATATTCAGAAAAGTGGTCAGGTTAACTCGTTACTTTTTCCATACGCATTATATTTTAAGATTTCTATTAATTTCTGTTGCAAATGTATCCGCACGACGCCAATAACAGTAGGAGAATCGTATCAATCCTCTGTAGAATTGTGTCATACCTGAAAATATTTTGTAATCTGGTAAATTAGTATCACCACTGGTAGTTTTGTATAAAGGAGGTAGTAAACCGCTTTATACAAAAAAGGAAACCGATCGTTCCATTTCGTTTCATATTCATGAGAGTTTTGTTTCATTAGGATGAAACACTTTGTTTCAACCTATTGAGAATTTTGTTTCAATGCGTTGAGAAAAGTTTCTCAATACGTTGAGAATTCTTTCTCAAAGCATTGAGAGTTTCTTCTCAAAGCATTGAAACACCCCTCCGCCCCAAGGCAGGAACAGTAAAAGTATGCTAATTCATATTCTTCTGATATTCCTTAGGAGTGATCTGGAATACAGACTTAAATACTCTGGAAAAATAAGACGGATCGGAAAATCCGGTCTGGTAAGCAATCTCTGATATAGTATATTGATTCTCACGAAGCATATCAGCAGCCATTTTCATTCGTATATTCACGATCAATTTATTAGGTGAAATCCCGGAAACAGCTTTTATCTTTCTGAAAAATTGTATTCGCCCATATCCCATTGCTTCATACAAATCGCTTACTTGCAATTCAGAATCAGAAGCTTTTTCTTTTATCAGTTCTATCAGCTTATCCATAAAAGGATCCACTGCAGCAATCTCCGGCATCGGAACTTCAATAGCCGACATTTTTTCGCCGAAGAGCCGGCGGAGTTGTTCCCTGTTCTTAATAATACTTTCTACTTTAGCTTTCAAAACAGTTATATTGAACGGTTTCAAAATATAGTCATCGGCCAGCACGCTATACCCCTCTTTTATATGTTCATCCAACACCTTTGCCGTGAGCATGACAAAAGGAATATGAGCAAGTTTAGGATTCGACTTTACTTGTTCACAAAATTCCAGTCCATTCATTTCTGGCATCATCACATCACTCAATATGATATCCGGGAATTTTTCGAGTGCCAGTTCTAATGCGGCACGTCCATTGGCAGCTTCAATCACTTTATAAGAAGCGGACAATTGTAATACGAGATATTTTCTCAGGTCTTCATCATCCTCCGCCACCAACACAACAGGCGCTTCGTCCGTTTCATTCGGATTCGTATCCTCCCACAAAGGTTCGCCGATTGGTTTCAGACTCTCTTTCTCTAATGCAAATGTCTTATCCACCGAATCTCCCTCGACATAAACCACGTCATCTTTTGTATACTGCTCTTTCCCCAATTGAAGTTCTATGAAAAAAGTGGTTCCTTGCCCGACAACACTTTCTGCCCAAATCTTACCATGATGCAGGCTTACTACATACTTTGCCAGATTAAGCCCGATGCCACTACCGAACATATTGGACATGCTCCCCTGTTTCACCTGGAAAAATGGATCGAATATCTTATCTATATTCTCCTGTGATATACCTTCACCATAATCCTGAACGGACAGAAGCAGTTTGTCACCTTCTGCGGAAGATACCACCTTTATAACACTGTCATCCTTTGAATGCTTTATGGCATTGGACAAAAGATTAAAAATCACTTTCTCCATTAAATCGGCATCAATCCACCAGTTACTTCCATAGTAATCATTCGTATACCGGATCATAATCCCCCGTTTCTGTAATAATTCCGAGAAACTGTCTATTCGCTCTGTCATAAAAGAGACCATATTCACATTAGACAGATTCAGCTGCATGGCTCCATGTTCTATCTTCCTGAAATCCATCAGTTGATTCACCAGCAAAAGCAGCCTGTTCGAATTCTTCAATATTTGTTTCACCGAATAAACAAACTTCCGGGGCAAGGCCTCATCATACAGTATATCTTCCGCAGGTCCTTTGATCAAAGTCAGCGGAGTGCGTAACTCATGAGAGAAGTTGGTGAACAACTCAATCTTCATCTTATAATCACGCTCAATATTCTCCTTTTTTATCTCTTCGATCTTCAACCGGTATTTAGCCGTCTTTTTCATATAATAATACCGCAGAATAAGATAGATCATGAATAAAACTAAAAGAGAATATAGCATTTTGGCCCATACGGATAACCATACAGGAGGATTAACAATCAAAGGCAGGCTCGTTATTGCGTCTCCCCATACTCCGTCACTACTACAAACTTTAACCTGAAACGTATAGATGCCGGCCGGCAGATTGGAATAGATCGCTTCATTTCTATTGACATAATTCCACTCCTTCTCAACCCCTTTCAAACGGTAGGCATACTTCACACCATCCGGGAAAAGATAATCCATAGCCGAAAATTTGATCTGCACGGAAGAGTTTCCATAATTAAGTTCAATCTCTTTAAAAGCCTCGGCGTTATCAAACAGAAGATGATTGGAGCCCGTAATAGAGTTCAGAGTCTCTACCTGAGAAATGCGGGGTTGTAAGGCAATGCCGGAAGTATTGTACAGCTCGCTCAAAAGTAACTCTACCACTCCCCCTCTACCACCCACAAAGATGTTTCCATTAGAGGCTTCCAAAAAAGAATGACCGGAAAGTTCATGAATAGGAAATCCGTTCTTATAAGTATAGTTCAAAACTTGTTGATCTTTGGTTATCCGGGAAATCCCCATTAAAGTGGCAACCCAAATCATACCGGTCTGTTTATCCTGAATAATATCATAGATGGTATTGTGTGCAATCTTATCCTGCCCGAAGAAATGAATCACCTCATTACTCTTCGAATCATACATATATAATCCGGAATCATACGTTCCAACCCATATATTCCGCTCGCTATCTTCATAAAGCACACTCACATTCTTGTTTTCAAGCTCTTTTCCTCCCCAGGGTTCACCTTTAAAATATTTAAGTTCATCATCCAGGTTACGCTGAAAGCGCCACACACCTCTGGTACGTGTTCCTACCAGCATATCTTTTCCGACAGGAAGAATGTCCTGAGTAAACATAAAACGGGTAGTACCATCGTAATTGGTTGATAAGTCTACAGAACTTTTTCGCAGAACAACATCAAATAACGATAACTCATCCTGCGCTATCCATAGCTTCCCATCCACATCTTTGGCAATAGACCGGATTTGGGAAGAAGCGGGTGAACCGATATCATAGCGTGATACCTTCCTGGTATCCAGATTCAGGACAAATGTTCCCTGATTCAGCAAATAGAATAATATTTGATTCGCCGACAACTGGTATACATAATAAATTTCAGAGTTTGTATCTATCTCCAATTGATTGTCAAGGTTTACACGATGCCACTGCCCGGTGATCAGATCAATCACAAAAATACCGGTATTACACCCCACCCATATCTGCTGTTTGTATTCAACCAATTTTCCTACTACGCGGAGAGGTTCTTTACGAATTTCCGAATGGAACAAGTAGGATTTAAATTTCGTATATTTGGAGTTGAAAAGCATGGCTCCTTCATTGAAGGTTCCGATCCATAAAGACTCCTGCCGGTCCTTAAACAAACACATTTGCCGGTTCACTTTAGCCAATTCGGTAGGAAAAACACCAGAGACCGGATGAACTTTCAAAGAATTACTCACGTCCAACGCATACAATCCGTTGTCAGTGGCCAACAGCAAAGTAGAATCATTATACTCTAACAAATCATGTATCTGGGCTTGCTTAAACCCTATTTTCAAATCACTGGTATCTACTCTTTTTAAGGTATAACCGTCAGAATCAGCAATGAAAATATTTCCCAGATCGGCAGCACACCATATCCTTTGCTTTGTATCACGCATTATTTTGGAAGAGACAGGACGCTCTTCTTTATCTTTGAAAGGAGTGATAACGTTGGTTTTTATATTAAACTCCATTAATCCCTGTTGTACAATATCGATCAGCAAAGTATGTTCACCCGAAGCCGCCATCGCGTTGATATACTTCCCCCGGAAGGCTTCCACACAGGAACTTGTATTGCCTCTAAGAAAATAAAGCCCCGATTTGGTTGCTACCCAGACTGTTGAATCATTCTCCATCCAGATGTTTATAACAACTCCCCGTGGCAGTTCCCCCTGATAAGCCTGTGACAGATCTTTAAATTTACCTGTATACGGATTGAACAGCATTACTCCGTTAAAAGTCCCGATCCACATGTTACCGACCTTGTCCGGGGTTATATTGATCACATCATTGGACTGGCCTACAAACTCTTCATTATGATTATAATAAGTTTTGGACTCATATCCGTCAAACCTGTTAAGTCCATTCTTAGTTCCCATCCAGATAAACCCGAGGGAGTCCTGATAAATAGCTTTCACTGAGTTATTGGAAAGTCCATCCATCACAGTCAATGTCCTAAAAGAATAGTCATTACCCAAAGCACTTATCGACAAAAAGCTCCACCACAAGCAAAAACAAATGAGCCAGAACTTCCCGTTAATGACAATGTTTTTCATATTTCTTTCACACAATTGGTATAAACGTACGCAAATATAGGAATTAAATTAAATATCATGCGAACGCTACAAAGATAAACCTTAATAGATAAGAAACATGTGAAAATTATATCAAGTACTTGTACTTTCGTATAATAAACCTGTTTTTTTAAGCCGATAAAAGAGGGTAAAATACAAATTTACCAGAATATGGATCAGATTTCATACCTTATTAAACAGAATATTACCACTTTTGTAACCAACATTAAATAAGTTCTGAAAACATGAAAACAAGTATGAAATTCTTATTCATTTTGGGAGTAGCTGCTGTGGTCTGCGAAAGCTGTGCGGAAAGAAATGCAGATATAATCACACTAACCAATCCAACAGATACTTCCCGGCAAGACGAAGCCTGTGTAATCAAGCGCAAAGACCTGTGTGCGGAAAATCAGAAATTGGTTCCCGTACTAAAGGATAAAGGAGGACAGTATATTCCTTCCCAGTTAGACGACCTGGACGGAGACGGACTATGGGATGAACTGGCATTCGTATACAACATAAACGAAAAAGAGAAACTGACTTTACAATTAGAATGGATAGATAAAGCGAGCTACCCGGATTTCCCTGTACGCACCAATGTGCATTATGGTAAAATGAAACGCCCAGGATTGATAGAAGAGCTGACAACCGATATGCATGGAAAAGAAAACCTGGCACGAGGTGGAGACGATAACAACCCTTATCCCTACCAGACAGACGGCCCATCATGGGAAAATGACAAAATGGGATTCCGCCATTACTTTGACGGGCGAAACTGTAGAGATGTGTTTGGAAAAAGAATACCCGATCTTGTGCTCGATACAGTAGGTATCCGTCCTGACGGAACTCCGGGTGATACCTATCACGTTCTCCGCCCCTGGGGGAGAGACATTATGAGCGCTGCCAACTCTTTCGGACTGGGAGGTATAGCTGTTCAATTGCCCGATACCCTTTTACGTATGGGAGTTACTATAGAAGAAACTGTAGATAATGTGGACTCAACACGTTACTCACTTGTTTGTAAAGGCCCTGTGCGCTCTATCTTTAAATTAGACTTTTATGGATGGCAAGTGGGGAATACCAAAGTCGACGTACATGAAACAATGACTATTTGGGCAGGAAAGTATGGATATGAAAATGAGATAACAACTTCTCCTCTACCCGATAACGCAGTATTGGTAACAGGAATTGTAGGAAACTTCAACGATATGCCTCAAAGACTGGAGACTTATGATCGGAAAGTTGTTTCTATGAGTACGCATGACCGGCAAACTTACAATAAGGAGTGGTATATGGGGATGAGTCTCATTATGCCAGTGAGCAACTATTCCGATGTCTTTAATGCGCCCGACAAGGGTTCGGATATCCTGAAAACGTGGTGTGTAAAAATGAAACCCAATGAAGAAGGAAAATACCTGTTCAATGCCTATGCCGCCTGGGAACTGGCAGACGAACAATTTACGAACAGGGATTATTATATGAATATGATTGATAGCTATGCCCGGAATATGGTAAATCCGGTTGTAGTGGAAATATCCAAATAAGTTTATTGTAATCAGATTGTTTCAGGGAGGTATTAGCGAGAGGGTAACAAAAGTAAAACTCGCTATTATTAAAACGCAGATGATCGCTAATTGACGCAAAGAATAAATGAATATTTGCGATAAGTTGCGTGAATCTGCGTTTACGATATTATACATTGATAGCTTTCTCAGACTTTTTGGCACACCCTCCTGTGTATAAAATACCAATTTAAAACAGCCCTGTCTCTTCTGTACCGGATAAAAAAACAGGAGCAGTACCATTTGGCTCCTACCCCTGTTCTTATTTCTTAAAAGACTTGTTGACTTATTCTTCGTCCAGCAAAATCTCCAGTATCTGGCAAGCTGCTTTCGCTACCGGTGAACCCGGGCCGAAAATAGCAGCTACACCTGCTTTATACAAGAAATCATAGTCCTGAGCAGGAATTACACCACCGGCAATCACGATAATATCTTCGCGGCCCAACTTCTTCAATTCGTCAATGATCTGCGGAATCAGTGTCTTGTGTCCGGCAGCCAATGAAGAAACGCCCACTACGTGAACATCGTTTTCAACAGCTTCGCGGGCAGCTTCAGCCGGAGTCTGGAACAACGGTCCCATATCCACATCGAAACCACAGTCGGCATAGCCGGTTGCTACTACTTTGGCACCACGGTCGTGACCGTCCTGTCCCATTTTTGCAATCATGATACGAGGTTGACGTCCCTCTTTCTTCGCAAACTTCTCGGCCAGTTCACAAGCACGCTTGAAGTCGCTGTCGTTTTTACTTTCTGATGAATACACGCCTGATATAGTTCTGATTACTGCTTTATACCGTCCTACAATCTTCTCGCATGCGTAAGAGATTTCACCCAGTGTAGCACGAACCCGGGCAGCTTCTACAGCCAGCTCCAGTAAGTTACCTTCTTTGGTTTCCACGCACTTGGTGATAGCTTCGAGGACCTTCTGTACTTCAGCTTCGTTACGTCCTTCTTTCAAACGTTTCAGGTTCTCAATCTGCTCCAGACGAACAGCCGTATTGTCAATTTCAAGAATATCAATCGGAGCTTCTTTCTCCAAACGATACTTGTTCACACCTACGATAGTCTGTGAACCGGAGTCAATACGAGCCTGTGTACGGGCAGCAGCCTCTTCAATACGCATTTTAGGAATACCGGTTTCGATTGCTTTCGCCATACCACCCAACTTCTCTACCTCTTCAATCAGTTCCCATGCCTTATGAGCAAGAGCATTGGTTAAAGATTCTACATAATAAGAGCCACCCCATGGGTCAACGTTCTTACAGATATACGTTTCTTCCTGAATATAAATCTGAGTATTACGGGCAATACGTGCGGAGAAGTCTGTCGGCAAAGCAATAGCCTCATCCAGCGCATTGGTATGTAACGACTGAGTATGTCCCAGCGCAGCAGCCATTGCCTCGATACAGGTACGCCCTACGTTGTTGAACGGGTCCTGTTCGGTCAGTGACCAACCGGAAGTCTGCGAGTGAGTACGCAATGCCAATGATTTGGGGTTCTTGGGATTGAACTGTTTTACAATCTTGGCCCACAACATACGGGCGGCACGCATCTTGGCTATTTCCATAAAATGGTTGGTTCCGATAGCCCAGAAGAAAGACAAACGAGGAGCAAAGGCATCGATATCAATGCCGGCAGCCGTACCAGCACGAAGGTATTCCAGACCATCGGCCAGTGTATAAGCCAACTCAATATCGGCTGTTGCACCTGCTTCCTGCATGTGATAACCCGAAATAGAGATAGAGTTGAACTTCGGCATCTTCTGTGAAGTATATTCAAAGATATCAGAGATAATCTTCATAGAGAATGCAGGTGGATAAATATAGGTGTTACGCACCATGAATTCCTTCAGAATATCATTCTGAATGGTTCCAGCCATCTCTTCCAACTGTGCACCTTGTTCAAGGCCGGCATTAATATAAAAAGCCAGAATCGGAAGAACCGCACCGTTCATTGTCATAGATACAGACATCTTGTTCAAAGGAATACCATCAAACAGGACTTTCATATTCTCAAGCGAGCAAATAGATACACCGGCTTTACCGACGTCACCTACTACACGTTCGTGATCGGGGTCGTAGCCGCGGTGCGTAGCAAGGTCGAATGCTACCGACAAACCTTTCTGGCCGGAAGCCAAGTTACGACGATAGAAAGCATTGGATTCTTCGGCAGTAGAGAATCCGGCATACTGACGGATTGTCCAGGGACGAAGGGTGTACATCACTGAATACGGGCCACGCAGATAAGGAGGGAGTCCGGCTGCATATTCCAGATGCTCCATACCTTCAAGGTCTTCTTTTGTATAAACAGGCTTCACACTGATGTGTTCCGGAGTCTTCCAGTTACTTTCGATTCCGTTAGCCTTTTGCCACTCTGCACCGTTAGCGGGCTGAAATGCGGCATATATATCTAAGTTCTTAAAATCTTTTCTCATCTTTTTCTTTAGTTTTTTAGTTTTCAAGATCATTAGTTCTTAAGTTCCAGGTACGGGACTCGCAAACTCACAAACTTAAAAACTTATCAGCTTAAAAACTTGTCAACTCAATAACTTCGCGTTAAACTCTTTTAGTGTATCGAGTACGTTGACACGCACATGAATGAAGTTTTCAATACCTGCGGCTTTCAATTCGTCCATGCAGGCAGGAGCACCGGCCACAATGAACATCGCACGGCCATTCACTGCCTTGAAGGCAGGGATAGCATATTCTGCATATTCATCGTCACTGGAACAAAGTACTACAATATCAGCCTTAGCAGCCATTGCAGCCTCTACACCAGCTTCTACAGATTCAAATCCTAAGTTATCAATCACCTCATATCCGGCACAAGCCAGGAAGTTACATGAATATTGTGCACGTGCCTGCCGCATAGCCAAGTTACCAATGGTCAACATGAATGCTTTAGGACGTTTACCGGAAGCCTCCGTTTCAAGACGCAATGCCTCAAACTCACTGGCAGCACGGTCAAAGTTCAGTGTAGTCACCTCTTTTTCACAGGCATCGTGTCCGCCACAGCAACATTTTGCTTCTATCGGTTTCTTTTCACCTGCTTTTTCGTTGAAGTTCGGGAACTGATTGGTACCCAACAGAATTTCACGACGCTGTGCTACAGCTTTGTGGCGGGCTTTATTACTCTCATTCACGGCAGCCTGTACCGTACCGGCTTTGAGAGCAGCATAGAATCCACCTTCTTCTTCTACAGCCAGGAAAAGTTCCCATGCTTGTTTGGCAATGGATACTGTCAGATTTTCGATATAATAAGAACCTGCAGCCGGGTCAACCACTTTATCGAAGTGAGACTCTTCTTTCAGCAACAATTGCTGATTACGGGCCATACGCTCAGAGAATTCATCCGGAGTCTCATAAGTTTTGTCAAACGGGACAACCGTCATTGAATCTACACCTGCCAAAGCAGCACTCATCGCCTCTGTCTGTGTACGCAACAAGTTCACATGAGCATCAAACAAAGTGAGGTTGAAAGTAGAAGTTTCGGCATGTACCCTCATCTTGGCAGCGCAACGACATTCGCCGTTTGCTCCTTTATTATCGCAATCGCGCAGACATTCGGGATTATAGGAAGCTACAATATTGGCCCATAGCATACGGGCAGCACGGAATTTAGCTATTTCAAGAAAGTAATTAGAACTAATGCCGAAGTTAAATTTAATCTTCTTCGCTACTATAGCAGCAGGTACTCCGGCCTCAGTGAGCTGACTCATATATTCATTACCCCAAGCGAGTGCATATCCTAATTCCTGAGAGATATAAGCACCTGCATTATTCAGCGAAAGTGCATTTACATTGAGTACACGATAGAAAGGTAATGGTTGAATGGCTTCAATCAGGGCTTTCGCCGTCTGAACCATGTCCCCTTTCTCCTTACCTTTAGAGAGCATTTTGTTGAAGTAGTCAAAGTTGATAGATCCCTGCAACTTCTTCAAATCATAATCTTTCTTTTGGAAATAAGCTACCAGAAGATTGGCCAGTTCTACCACATGACCCTGACAGGTAGAGAAGTTGAGTTCAACACATTCTGCGCAAATATCGTTCAATAAAGTCTCAATATAAGCTGCATTAAGTTCTTTTGCTTTTACATGGAAAGAGAGAGAGTCGATACCCTTATTCAATATATCAAGTGCCTTGGTATTTGCTTCTTGGGGGGATTCTACTTTGATTTCCTGACGAACCAACCATTCGTTACTGTCTTTTTTCGTTCCTCTCAGATAAGGAAATTCTCCGGGAAGTGCATCGGTTGTTTTCAATCCTTCAAGGTCTTCCATACGATAGAAAGGTTTTACCTTGAATCCTTCGTTTGTCTTCCAAACGAGTTTCTTCTCAAAATCAGCACCTTTAAGGTCTGCTGTGACTTTCTCCATCCACTTTTCGGTGGGCACAGGAGAAAAATCTGAGAAGAGCTTTTCTTTACTGTCTGCCATAGTTTATTGTAAGTTTAAAACAAGATTAATATTATCTTTATCTTAATGAATCTTTCTAAGTGCTGCCAATAGTCTCACAAAGATAGACAAATACTTCTAATGCAATACTTTTTTTAGGGAAAATTCGCACAGCCGGATAGCAAGGTGTCATCAACAAATAAAAGAGAGAATTTGTTTGATTACCTGCTTTGTTATGACTAATTTTGCGGCAATTTTAATAAAAAACTACTATGGATTGGATACAAAGTCTATTATGGGATCCCAGCTCCGTAGCACACATCGTCTTTCTTTATGCCTTTGTGATAGCTGCCGGAGTACTCTTAGGGAAGATTAAAATCTTCGGAGTTTCATTGGGAGTTACCTTTGTTTTGTTCACCGGTATCCTGATGGGACACTTTGGATTTACCGGCGACATACACATTCTGCATTTCATCCGCGAGTTCGGATTGATATTGTTCGTGTTCTGTATCGGCTTACAGGTGGGGCCCAGTTTCTTCTCTTCATTCAAAAAAGGAGGAATGACACTCAATCTGCTGGCTGTAGGTATTGTGGTATTGAATATAGCTGTGGCGTTGACTATCTATTTCATTGCCAACGGCCGTATTGAATTGCCGATGATGGTGGGTATCTTATATGGTGCCGTAACGAATACACCGGGACTCGGTGCTGCACAGGAAGCATTGACACAACTCAACTACAACGGGCCTCAGATAGCCTTGGGATATGCATGTGCTTATCCGTTGGGGGTAGTTGGCATCATTGGTTCCATCATTGCCATTCGTTACCTTTTCCGTATCAACCTTGCGAAAGAGGAAGAAGAACTCAAGAATCAGGATGCCGAACATATGAAACACAAGCCTCATCTGATGAGCCTTGAGGTACGTAATGAATCGATTGACGGCAAAAGGCTGATTCAGGTAAAGGATTTTCTCGGACGCCCTTTTGTCTGTTCACGCATCCGGCACGAAGGGCACGTCAGTATTCCCAATCATGAAACCGAATTCCATATGGGTGACCAGGTCTTTATTGTTTGTTCTGAAGAAGACACAGAGGCCATCATTGCTTTCATCGGAAAAGAGGTACAGGTGGACTGGGAAAAGCAAGACATGCCGATGGTATCACGCCGTATCCTGATCACTAAATCTGATATTAACGGTAAAAAATTGGGAGATATGCATTTCCGAAGTATGTTCGGAGTGAACATTACCCGCGTCAACCGTTCGGGTATGGACTTGTTTGCCGACCCGCACCTTACTTTACAGGTAGGTGACCGCGTCATGGTAGTAGGCCAGCAGGATGCTGTAGAGCGTGTGGCAAGTGTACTTGGTAACTCATTGAAGCGCCTGGACCATCCGAATATCGTGACTATCTTCGTAGGTATTTTCTTAGGTATCCTCCTAGGTAGTCTGCCGATTGCTTTCCCGGGCATGCCAACACCGGTAAAACTTGGTTTGGCAGGTGGTCCGTTGGTGGTGGCTATTCTGATCGGCCGCTTTGGATACAAACTTCATTTGGTTACTTATACAACAATGAGTGCCAACCTGATGCTACGTGAGATAGGTATTGTATTATTCCTGGCTAGTGTGGGTATCGAAGCGGGAGCAAACTTCGTACACACGGTGGTAGAAGGAGACGGTTTATTGTATGTGGGTTATGGCTTCCTTATTACCGTTATTCCATTGCTGATTATCGGGGCAATTGCACGTCTATATTATAAGGTGAATTATTTCACACTAATGGGGCTTATTGCCGGTAGTAACACCGACCCTCCCGCATTGGCTTATTCCAATCAGGCTTCAAATAATGATGCACCTGCCGTGGGATACTCTACTGTCTATCCGCTGACTATGTTTCTGCGCATTCTGGCGGGGCAAATGATATTGCTGCTGATGATGTAATTATTTAATTGACAGTGGACAGTTGACAATTGACAGTTACTATGCAGCATGATAGCGCAGCTAACTGTCAACTGTCAATTGTCAACTGTCAATTCGACTACAGTTTCAGTTTTCTGGCAACGAACTCTTCTATAAACCTGACGGTTTCTTCAATACCTAACACAGAAGAATCAATGCAGAGATGATAGGTTGCTGCTGCTCCCCAGGTTTTATAGCTATAATAGTTATAATATTCCGAACGCTTCTTGTCCGCCTTCTCCATCATTCCTTCAGCATCCTCTTCACTGATGCCATGTATGCTTCGAAGCCGGGCGATACGGTCTTCTTTCGAGGCAGATATAAAGATATTAACACAACGGGGATGTTCACGCAAGATATAATCGGCACAACGTCCGACGAATAGACAGGATTTGGTTGCCGCTAAATTGCGGATAACATCACTCTGAATTTTAAAGAGTGCATCATTGCTCAGACAATTGGTACAGGGCATAGCCCCGTCACTTATAAAGGGAAAGCGCATCCCAAACAATCCACCTATAATGCCTTGCGAAGCCTTCTCATCGGCTTTCTCGAAGAACTCCCTACAAAGTCCACTCTCTTCTGAAGCGAGATTAATCAACTCCTTATCATAAAAGTCGATTCCTAACCGGGCTGCCAGCCTCTCGCCTATATCTTTTCCGCCACTACCCAACTGACGACCGATATTAATAACATAATTACCACTCATAGTACATTTGTATATTGGTTCTGAAGCAAACATACGGAATATTTCTGAAAAGAAGAAAAATAATGTGCTAATTATTCAATGTGCCAATATGCCAATTGGCTGCGTTGTGGCGGAGCATTACTTAGTGCATAAGTGATCCGAAATGAATCAGTTCACCACAGAGGACACGGAGGGCACAGAGATATTATTTTCTCTGATAAAACGCGGATAATCACAGAATTCTAAGACCTGCGCAAATATTTGTGCAGGTCTTAGAATTCTGTGTTTCAATAAAGATTTAAACTCTGTGCCCTCTGCGACCTCTGTGGTGAAATACCATACAGAAATGAACTATAATTTACCACATCTTGGTTTTCACTATCGATTCGGATTATTTATTACAAAATGGTAACTTTTCTCTCCATTTCTTGCCATACCTTTGCAGCATGAAAAAGAAAGAGAATATAGAAATGAAGGACAGTATCGACTTTGGGAGTATGGATATCTCTAAGTTGTTCCGTAAGTTATTAATACCAACAGTATTAGGGATGGTTTTCTCCGCTGTATTTGTAATAACAGATGGGATCTTTGTTGGCAAAGGCGTAGGAAGCGACGCACTGGCAGCTGTCAATATTACTGCCCCTCTGTTTATGATTACGACCGGAGTAGGGTTAATGTTTGGGGTGGGAGCTTCTGTAGTTGCATCCATCCACTTATCGCACGGTAAACGTAAAGTAGCAGGTATTAATATCACACAGGCACTTGTGTTTTCATCCTTGCTGATACTTATCTTATCGGCACTTTGTTGTTATTTTGTAGAACCGGTAGGCAGATTATTAGGAAGCTCGGAGCGACTGTTACCCTTAGTAGTAGAGTATATGAACTGGTATGTCCCGTTCCTCACCTTCTATCTGTTGCTCAATGCAGGTATGTTCTTTGTACGCCTGAATGGAGCGCCCAACTATGCCATGTGGTGTAATGCCATTGCGGCAATTAGCAATATTGTACTAGATTACGTCTTTATCTTCGTCTTTGGATGGGGATTGATGGGGGCGGCATTTGCCACAAGTTTGGGAACAATGATTGGAGGATTGATGGTACTTATCTATCTGTTGCGTTTCTCGCGAACCTTCAGGCTTTATCCTATTAAGTTGAGCCGGAAAAGCAGGCAACTGACTTTCCGCAACATCGGCTATATGGTAAAGTTAGGTTCTTCGGCATTCGTCAGTGAGGCCTCGATAGCCTGTATGATGTTTCTGGGCAATTATGTATTCATCCGTCATCTGGGCGAAGACGGAGTAGCAGCCTTCAGTATCGTTTGCTATTTCTTCCCCATTATATTTATGGTGTACAATGCTATTGCACAATCGGCACAACCCATTATGAGTTACAACTTCGGAGCAGGCAGCAGCAAGCGGGTACAACAGACCTTCCGCCTCTCTATAAAGACCGCTCTCTTTTGCGGCATCTGCTTTTTTATAGTAACCGTTTTGTGCAACCGCAACATTGTGTCGTTATTTATCGACCGCAGCTATGGTGCTTATGACATCGCTGTAGCGGGAATACCATACTTCGCTATCGGATACCTCTTTTTTGCCTTCAACATTGTGGGCATTGGTTATTACCAAAGCATCGAACGGGCACACAGGGCTACGATTATCACCCTGCTGCGTGGTGTGGTATTTATGCTCATCGGCTTCTTAGCATTGCCTCATTTCTTTGGGGTACCGGGCATTTGGCTGGCCGTTCCGTTGGCCGAACTATTGACTTTTCTCTATATTGTAGCAATTTATCTGAAAGATCGTTTCTTGTCCCACCGGGGAAATGTATCTTTGCAGCATGGAAACGTTTGAAGAGAAATTCCGGAACAGATATCAACTGTCTGAAGCAGATATATCAGCATTGCTGAGCCACATGGAAGAGGTACGGTTTAAAAAGAGAGAGGTGATTGTTCAGGAAGGAACAAAGAATACAAATCTCTATCTTATAAAAGAAGGTATCTGGCGGGGGCATTATCTAAAGGATGGCGTAGACACCAGCATTTGGTTTGCCTCGAAAGGCGAAGCGGCTTTCTCTGTATGGGGATATGTGGACAACTCTTATTCACAAATAAGCATAGAGGCGATGTCTGACAGCATCGCCTATTGCATTTCAAAAGCTGTATTAAACGAGTTGTATTCTACTTCTATCGGTCTGGCCAACCTGGGCAGACGGCTCATGGAGCACCAACTGCTGACTACGGAAAACTGGCTGATCAGTGCCGGCAGCCCAAGGGCCAAAGAGCGGTACCTGACACTCATAAAAGAAACGCCGGAATTGTTGCTGCATGTACCGTTGAAGTACATTGCATCGTATCTATGGATCACACCACAATCATTGAGCCGAATAAGGGCGGGGATAGGAAAGGGGAAATAAGAACCTCTTTATTAAAGCTGTTCTATCTCTTCTCTTGTTAAGCCGGATATTTGGGTAATGGTTTCGACGGGTAAATTGAGCGCTTTCATATTACGCGCAATAGCTCTTTTCTCTTCCTGACGTCCTTCTTGCCGTCCTTCCTGTAAGCCTTTCTCTCTTCCTTCCTGTAAGCCTTTCTCTCTTCCTTCCTGCAAGCCTTCTTCTCTTCCTTCCTGCAAACCCTCAAGTTTAGCGGTTCCCAACACATCATTTTGTATCATGATTGCGTCGATATGCCTGTCATAGGCTTGTCTGTCGGCTGGTTCCATATTATAATAGATCAGTTTCTTTCGTGCCTCTTCCAATCCCGGTGCTTTGGTGTCGGGACGGATACTGCCGGTTTTGAGATACTCTATCCACTCTTCCAGCGGAGTGACAGCTACTTTATTGAACTCATTGACACGGATAAGGAAATACTCCGGGAATATTTCGGCCGGTAGTTTACGCACAATGGCTCCTTTCTCTTTAGTGGTCACTTGCAGAAAGTCTCCGGTATGTACGCCTACAAAAGCGTTCTGACCATGATAGAGATAGTCATTACCCTGGCCTATGTCAAAATAGAGAATACTGATAGAGTATACTTTTTTGACGTCGGAGTAGATACTGCCCAGCTCAATGTGTTCGGTTATGGCTTTCGCCACTCCATATAGGATGCGTTCCAAGTAGTAGAGTTCACGAGTGTTTTGTATCTCAACAATGATAATCTCATCCTTACTGTTGCGGGCTTTGATGTCTACCCGGTTGAATTTATCTTCTTCACTTTGCTGGTTGCTTTCGCTTTCAAGTATCTCCAGAATATGAATATCCTCGCCCAATAGTACGGTAAGAAACCCTTCGAGCACGCCAAAATTGGCTTTGTTCCTGAGTAAGCGCTTCGCTGCCCAGTCAAATCGGATGTATCTGTCTTTCTGTCCCATAATGATCCTTCTTTTCACTTTCTACAAAGATACGCAATAATCGGAAAGAATGCAGAAGAAGAGAAGAAAAAAGAGACGAACGGAGTTTTTCAACGTTTCTATCCAAGGCTCATCTTTCTGAATTGACGGAACTGCCACCAAAGCATAACACCCGAAACAAGGCTCGCTGCCAGATCGGATACCGGCATACTTACCCATACGCCTGTCTGCCCATAGTATTGCGGGAGAATAAGCAAACAGGGAATGAGGAATAACATCTGCCGGGTGAGTGACAAGAAAATAGCTTTGCTTGCCATACCGATGCTCTGAAAGAAATTGGATGCAACCATCTGGAACCCCACAATAGGGAAGAACATCACGACAATGCGGTACCCTTCTGCCGCAAGCTGTATAAGCTCGGCGTCAGAAGTAAAGATGGAGGCAAGCAGATCGGGGATAAACATGCCAAGCAGAAAACCGGTAGTAGTAACAATAGTCGCTCCTATAATAGTCAGTTTCAGTACGCGGGTGACACGCGGATATTGCCGGGCACCAAAATTATAACCGGCAATGGGCTGCATCCCCTGGTTCAATCCTAACACAATCATTACAAAGACAAATACCAGCCGGTTGACGATGCCAAAGGCTCCGATAGCAAGGTCACCCCCATGACGTTTCAGCCCCTGATTGATAAGAATCACAATAAAACAGGAGGCGAGATTCATCAGGAAGGGAGACATGCCGATGGCAAGAGAATCGAATACAATCTTGCGCCTCAGACGGAAAATGCCCCGGTGGAAATGCAGCAATTCGTCCTTATTGCTAAATAACCTGAACTGCCACAACAACGCAATGACTTGTGCTACAATCGTAGCAATGGCAGCTCCGCGAATCCCCCAGTCGAAAACGAAGATAAATACCGGATCGAGTATGGTATTAATGACTACCGTAGCAATGGTGGCGTACATCGCTTTCTGAGGATGCCCCGCAGAACGAAGCACCGCGTTCAAGCCCAGATAAAGATGGGTAATGACGTTGCCCAGCAGAATCACCTCCATATAATCACGGGCATACCCGATAGTAGCCTCACTCCCTCCGAAGAAGTAAAGGATGGGATCGAGAAACAGTAAAGTAAGAACAGTAAATGCTAAACCGATTATGATATTCAACACCAGCACATTGCCAAGAACCCGTTGGGCAGTGTCATAATCTTTCTGCCCGAGTTTCACAGAAATCAGCGTGGCAGCCCCTACCCCTACCAACGAACCAAAAGCGGCCGCAAGATTCATCAACGGAAAAGTCAGCGCAAGACCGGAAATCGCCATACGTCCCACTCCATGCCCGATGAAGATACTGTCTACCATGTTATAAAGAGAAGATGCAGTCATTGCAACAATAGCCGGGATGGCATACTGCATCAAAAGTTTTCCAATCTTTTCAGTACCCAACGCTGTGGGTGCCTTTTGTCCTGTTGTCATACCTGTTTCTTATATTCAGGGTGCAAAAGTAGTGTTTTTCAAAGAGGTGTACAAACGGAAGTTCACTTTTTGAAACTACGTAAAAGAGGTTATGTCTGTTTCAGTCTCACCCCGGACAATTCGTCCATTTAACACTTGTCACAAGAAAACACAAAACACTATCTTTATAACACAAATATCCCTTATTGACTAACAACACCCGAATACAAAATAGTACAACCAGAGGATTAGCATGAATAGCACACGCAAGAATATGCAAATTATCGCACAATAAAAGAATATACATACAACATTTCTGCATATAAAGCCTCCTTTTACTACCGGCAAAACTTCTGTTCCCCACCGGGGAAGGCTCCGTTCCTCACCGAGGAACACCTCGTTCCTCACCGGGGAACAACTTCTTCCTCACCGAGGAGCAATCGAAAGAGCAAAAAAAGAACTTTCTGACGCCTTTTTCGCCTATCCGACACAACGAAAAGAGGCACTCATCTCTGTCATAATGAAAGAAATAGCGGAGAAACGCCGCACAATAGCCCTACTTTTCCATTCACAAAGAGACAAACACACCATCATGCATCAGATAACAAGCAAAATGAATACTCCCAATCACCCTACAATCGAAAAAACAGCACCCACCCTCCGGCACGCCACAACCAGCGTCTTCCTGCCCCAGTTTATATACATTTTGTCAATTTGACAATCTATAATCACCGGTTTCACCTCCTTCCATCCCTCCCTCCTACTCCCCTTCGGGCAAATTAGCAGCCGGTTCATGCCGTAATATTAAAAATGTTTCGTATTTTTGCCACCAAATATTGAGTTAATACGTAACGAAATGAACCTATTAGAACTAAGTGAACAGGAAATCATCCGACGCAACAGTCTGAATGAGCTTCGTGCGATGGGCATTGAGCCTTATCCCGCAGCAGAGTATGTAACCAATGCTTTCTCTACCGATATAAAACAGGAATTCAAAGACGAAGACGAACCCCGCATGGTATCCATAGCCGGACGTATGATGAGTCGCCGCGTTATGGGCAAAGCATCTTTCATTGAATTGCAGGATTCCAAAGGACGTATACAGGTGTACATCACCCGTGACGACCTCTGCCCGGGAGAAGATAAAGAGATGTACAACAGCGTATTCAAACGCCTGCTCGACTTAGGTGACTTTATCGGAATCGAAGGTTTTGTATTTCGTACACAGATGGGCGAAATCAGTATCCATGCCAAAAAGCTGACTGTACTGGCCAAGTCTATCAAACCGTTACCTATTGTAAAATACAAAGATGGTGTGGCGTACGACTCTTTTGAAGATCCCGAACTGCGCTATCGCCAACGCTATGTAGACTTGATTGTGAACGAGGGTGTAAAAGAAACATTCCTGAAGCGTGCTACCATTATCAGAACGATGCGTGCCATACTGGATGAAGCCGGATATACCGAAGTAGAAACTCCGACTTTGCAATCCATCCCCGGTGGAGCGAGTGCCCGTCCCTTCATCACTCACCATAATTCTCTGGACATGGACCTTTACCTGCGTATCGCTACCGAACTTTATCTGAAGCGACTGATCGTAGGCGGATTTGAAGGTGTGTATGAAATCGGGAAAAACTTCCGTAACGAAGGGATGGACAAAAACCATAATCCTGAGTTCACCTGCATAGAACTGTACGTACAATATAAAGATTACAACTGGATGATGAGTTTCACCGAAAACTTACTGGAGCGTATTTGCATTGCAGTAAACGGAAGCCCCGAAACCACCATCGATGGCAAAACAATCAGCTTCAAAGCTCCGTATCGCCGTCTGCCCATCCTGGATGCGATCAAAGAAAAAACCGGATACGACCTCAACGAAAAGAGCGAAGACGAAATCCGCCAGATATGCAAGGAACTGAACATGGAAATCGACGATACAATGGGTAAAGGCAAGTTGATAGACGAAATCTTCGGCGAATTCTGCGAAGGAACGTTTATCCAGCCCACTTTCATCACCGACTATCCGGTAGAAATGAGCCCGTTGACCAAAATGCACCGCAGCAAACCAGGACTGACCGAACGCTTCGAACTTATGGTAAACGGCAAGGAACTGGCCAATGCATACAGCGAGCTGAATGACCCGATTGATCAGGAAGAACGCTTCAAAGACCAACTACAACTAAGCGAAAAAGGCGACGACGAGGCTATGTTCATCGATCAGGACTTCCTCAAAGCTCTGCAATATGGTATGCCGCCGACATCGGGTATCGGCATCGGCATCGACCGCCTGACTATGCTGATGACCGGCAAACCTTTCATTCAGGAAGTGTTGTTCTTCCCACAGATGCGCCCGGAAAAGGTCATCAAAAAAGATCCGGATTCCAAATATACCGAATTAGGCATCCCTCAAGACTGGATAGCAGTTATCCAAAAAGCCGGATACAACTTGGTAGAAGAGATGAAAGAGGTGAATCCGCAGAAGTTGCATCAAGACATTTGCGGCATCAATAAGAAATATAAATTGGAATTGACCAATCCTTCCGTGAACGATGTCACCGAATGGATACAGAAACTTAATTAAAAATGAGAAATTAGAAATTAAACAGGGAGGGGCCTCTCTCGCCTCCTCCCTTTAATTTTTAATCTTCAATCTTTAATTTCTACAATATGAAACTACCCGGTAAGATAGCGATAATGGGCGGCGGAAGCTGGGCCACAGCCATAGCCAAGATGTTCCTCGCACAAGAGGACTCTATCAATTGGTATATGCGCCGTGACGATCGTATAGCCGACTTTAAACGACTTGGACACAATCCGGCTTACCTCACTGGTGTGAAGTTTGACATGAAACGCATTAATTTCAGTTCAAACATCAATGACATCGTGAAGGAATCGGACACACTCGTCTTCGTCACCCCCTCCCCTTATTTGAAGACTCATCTCAAAAAGCTGAAAACGCGTATAAGAGACAAGTTCATTATTACCGCTATCAAAGGAATTGTACCCGACAACAATCTCATCGTATCGGAATACTTCACGAAAGAATACGGCGTTCCTCCCGAGAACATAGCAGTGTTGGCAGGCCCCTGCCACGCCGAGGAAGTAGCCTTGGAACGTCTTTCCTATCTGACCATTGCCTGTCCGGACACGGATAAAGCCCGGATCTTCGCCCGCAGACTGGGAAGTAATTTTATAAAGACTTCCATTAGCGACGATGTATCAGGTATCGAATACAGCTCTGTACTAAAGAACGTATATGCCATCGCCGCCGGCATCTGCAGCGGATTAAAATACGGCGATAACTTCCAGGCTGTGCTTATCTCCAATGCCATACAGGAAATGAGACGTTTTCTCGACACCGTACATCCATTGAACAGAAACGTAGACGAATCTGTTTATTTAGGGGATTTGTTGGTAACGGGATACTCTAATTTTAGCCGTAATCGTACGTTTGGTACCATGATCGGCAAAGGATATTCGGTGAAGAGCGCACAGATAGAGATGGAGATGATAGCAGAAGGATATTACGGTACGAAATGTATCAAAGAGATCAATAAACACCACCATGTGAATATGCCGATACTCGATGCAGTCTACAACATTCTGTACGAACGTATATCACCAATGATCGAGATCAAGTTGCTGACAGATTCATTTAGGTGAAAAGAAGTAGCTTAGTAGTAAGTAGTCAAGTAGTTAAGTAGTAAGTAGAAGATAGTACTTGCTACTTGTTGGTAAGTAAAACCATCTCCTACTTACTACTTGACTACTTACTACTAAATCACTACTAAAAGAATATTTAAAACATATACATTATGATTAGTTTGAACATTGAAAAGACTTTGGGATTTATCTCTAAAGAAAAGGTTTCTGCCTACGAAGCTCAGGTAAAAGCCGCACAAGAAACACTAGAAAACGGTACCGGTAAAGGAAATGATTTTCTAGGATGGCTGCACTTGCCTTCTTCTATCAGCCCGGAACATCTGGCCGATCTGAAAGCTACTGCACAGGTATTGCGTGAAAATTGCGAAGTAGTGATCGTAGCCGGTATTGGTGGCAGCTACCTCGGAGCCCGCGCAGTTATCGAAGCATTGTCAAACAGCTTCACATGGTTACAGGACAAGAAAACCGCACCGGTTATCATCTACGCCGGACACAATATCGGCGAAGACTATCTGTATGAACTTACCGAATTCCTGAAAGACAAAAAATTCGGTGTCATCAATATCTCCAAATCAGGTACCACTACTGAAACTGCCCTTGCTTTCCGCCTTTTGAAAAAACAGTGCGAAGACCAGCGTGGCAAAGAGGTGGCAAAGAAAGTGATTGTAGCTGTTACAGATGCCCAGAAAGGTGCAGCACGCATCACTGCCGACAAAGAAGGATACAAATCATTTATCATCCCCGACAACGTAGGCGGACGTTTCTCCGTACTGACTCCGGTAGGTCTGCTACCTATCGCAGTGGCCGGATTTGACATTGAAAAACTGGTAGCTGGTGCTGCCGATATGGAAAAGGCTTGTGCGCTGAACGTACCCTTTGCAGAGAATCCTGCTGCCCTCTACGCTGCTACCCGCAACGAACTGTATAAGAATGGCAAAAAGATCGAAATACTCGTAAACTTCAACCCCAAATTGCACTACATTGGCGAATGGTGGAAACAGCTTTACGGAGAGTCAGAAGGAAAAGAAAACAAAGGTATCTTCCCGGCTGCCGTAGATTTCTCTACCGACCTTCACTCTATGGGACAATGGATTCAGGAAGGCGAACGTACCATCTTTGAAACCGTTATCTCTGTAGATAAAGTAAACCACAAACTGGAAGTACCTTCGGACGAAGCTAACCTGGACGGATTGAACTTCCTGGCAGGCAAACGCGTAGACGAAGTGAACAAAATGGCCGAACTTGGTACTCAATTGGCTCACGTAGACGGTGGTGTACCCAATATGCGCATTGTTCTTCCCGAACTAAGCGAATATAACATCGGCGGACTGTTCTACTTCTTTGAAAAAGCTTGTGGTATCAGCGGTTACTTGCTGGGCGTAAACCCATTCAATCAACCAGGTGTAGAAGCATACAAAAAGAACATGTTTGCTCTGTTGAACAAACCGGGATACGAAGAAGAATCAAAAGCGATACAAGCAAAGCTATAAATAAAAGTATATAAATAGAAAGGGCGGAACTTTAAAAATTCCGCCCTTCTGATTTATATACGGTTCGAATATTACTTCTTCGTTTCCGTTTTCAATTCTATCTTTTCCTGGGCACTTTCACATTCAGCCTTCGAAGACAAGTAAAAAGCCAATATAGCATCCGCATCGGCCACTGTCTTTACACATACCTCTACCTTCAGTTCGGTATATTGTATCCCATCTTTAAACGTAATAACGCCATTCTCCGGCTTCGACAAATCCGATTCGGAAGAAACACCACCCGGCAAATCAAACCCTTTTATACCAAGCTGTTCTGCTGCTTCCTTCACTATAAACGTATTCAGATCCTCACCATTTCCATCCAGTCTCAATGAAACAGTCATTTCATCGCCGACTTTCAAAGAAGGCATGGAAGCCATATCTTTACTATAATCTTTAGTATCATCTCCAATGAAAAACCCCGTTATTTCAATAACAGGACTCTCTGCCGAGCCAGAACACGAAACTAACAGCGGTAGTAATAATGATACAAGAAGTAGCTTTTTCATGTTATGTAGTTCTCTTGATTATGCCACAAAAATACATAATATATCCGAATATGCAAAAAAAGCGTAACTTTGTAGCACAAAAATCAATAGGTATCAAAGATATGTCTCAGAAAGAAATACACTTGAAAGCCGTACTATTCGATATGGACGGCGTTCTGTTTAATTCCATGCCCTATCATGCAGAAGCTTGGCATAAAGTAATGCAGGCCCACGGACTCAATCTCAGTCGCGAAGAAGCCTATCTGCATGAAGGTCGTACCGGAGCCGGAACAATCAACATTGTCAGCCAGCGTCAATTGGGCCGGGAAGCCACTCCGGACGAAATAGAAAACATTTATCACGAAAAAAGTGAAGAGTTCAACAAATTCCCCGAACCCGAACCGATGCCGGGAGCCTGGGAGTTATTGCAAAAAATAAAAGAAGCCGGATTAGTTCCTATGGTAGTTACCGGTTCTGGCCAGCGATCACTACTGGACCGTCTCGAGCACAATTTCCCCAACACATTTCACCCGGAATTGATGGTGACAGCTTTCGACGTAAAACACGGCAAACCACATCCTGAGCCCTACCTGATGGCTCTCGAAAAAGGTGGTTTCAATGTCAACGAAGCAATAGTCATAGAAAATGCTCCACTCGGCGTACAGGCAGGGATAGCAGCCGGTATCTTCACAATAGCAGTCAATACAGGCCCGCTGGATAACAAAGTATTACTGGATGCCGGCGCAAATGCTCTGTATCCTTCCATGCAAGCTCTTTGTGATGGATGGACCACCTTTACCAACAGCTTACAAGGAAATAAAGAAGCAGATAAAAAGCGCAAATGAACTGTAGAACAATAGTAGAACATTTGCTTTATAGATAAAAATAAAAGGCTGTGCTCATTAAAAAAGCACAGCCTCAAAGTAGCTCCGAAGGGAATCAAACCCTTATCTTAGGTACCGGAAACCTACATTCTATTCGTTGAACTACAGAGCCGGGTTACATTTGCGACGACAAAAATAGATAAAAACTTCTTATCTTCCTAATCTTTCAGACATTTTTTCATTCTTCTTTCTATTCCCGCCTCCGAAAATGTGTTATTTTGAAACCGACATCAAGGAAATCTTTATCATATTGACATTCTTTTAGACGAAAAGCAATACATATTATAGATATTATTCCTATCTTTGTCGACAATTAACATATAATAAACCTATGAGTTATCTTATAAAACCTCAAAATTACAAACCTCTTCTTGACCTGAAGCAGACGGAACTTGGTATCAAACAGATAAAAGAGTTCTTTCAGATGAATCTATCGTCAGAACTGCGCTTGCGTCGTGTCACCGCTCCCCTCTTCGTACTCAAAGGGATGGGAATCAACGATGACCTGAACGGGGTAGAACGCCCTGTATCCTTCCCTATCAAGGATCTGGAAGACGCACAGGCCGAAGTTGTACACTCACTTGCCAAATGGAAAAGGTTAACACTTGCCGACTATCATATTGAACCCGGATATGGTATCTATACAGATATGAACGCCATACGTTCAGATGAAGAATTAGGCAACCTGCACTCATTATATGTAGATCAATGGGACTGGGAACGCGTCATGACAGCAGAAGAACGTAACGTAGAATTTCTCAAGGAAATCGTAAATCGCATATACGCCGCAATGATTCGCACCGAATATATGGTATACGAAATGTATCCGCAAATAAAACCTTGCCTACCGCAAAAGTTACACTTCATTCATGCAGAAGAACTCCGCCAGCTATATCCCACTCTGGAACCTAAATGCCGTGAGCATGCTATCTGCCAGAAGTATGGTGCTGTATTTATCATAGGTATCGGTTGCAAACTTGGTGACGGAAAAAAGCATGACGGACGTGCACCCGACTATGACGATTATACCACAAAAGGGCTCAATGACTTACCGGGATTAAATGGGGATCTTATGTTATGGGATGATGTTTTACAGCGTTCTATAGAATTGTCCTCCATGGGTATCCGCGTTGACAAAGAGGCTTTGTTACGCCAGGTAAAAGAAGAAAAACAAGAGCAACGCCTCGAACTCTATTTCCATAAACGTCTGTTGGACGACACTTTGCCTCTGTCTATCGGTGGTGGTATCGGCCAATCACGCCTGTGCATGTTCTACCTCCGCAAAGCTCATATCGGAGAAATCCAAGCAAGTATCTGGCCCGAAGACATGAGAAAAGAATGTGAAGCATTTGACATACACCTTATATAAAAGTATCTCATACTATGAATGTACAAATAGAAGAAAGCTGGAAAGTTCACCTCCAACCCGAATTTGAAAAAGACTATTTCCGTACACTGACAGAATTCGTGAAAAGTGAATACAGTCAATACGCCATCTATCCTCCGGGAAAGTTGATTTTTAATGCTTTTAATCTCTGTCCGTTCGACAAAGTAAAAGTAGTCATTATCGGACAAGATCCTTATCACGGTCCCGGACAGGCACATGGCCTTTGTTTCTCTGTGAACGACGGAGTACCCTTCCCGCCATCATTGATCAATATATTTAAAGAGATAAAAGCAGATATCGGTACCGATGCTCCAACTACCGGCAATCTAACACGATGGGCCGAACAAGGAGTTCTGCTACTCAATGCCACCCTGACCGTACGTGCCCACCAAGCCGGTTCACATCAACGTCGTGGCTGGGAAGAATTTACAGATGCCGCTATTCGTGTATTAGCCGAAGAGCGGGAACATCTCGTTTTTATTCTTTGGGGAGGCTATGCACAACGCAAAGGGGCGTTCATTGACCGTAATAAACACCTTGTACTCAGCTCAGCACATCCCTCACCCCTATCTGCCTACAATGGTTTCTTCGGAAACAAGCATTTCAGTAGAGCTAATGAATACTTAAAGACATACGGAGAAACAGAAATCGTTTGGTGACGACTTAGTCCAAAATTATAAGTTGAGAGTTGAAAATTGCCATACAGCATAATAGTACAGCAATCTTCAACTCTCAATTTTTACTTTCCTAAGAACCATAACTTCAGTTATCAATCCGTCAACTGATATACCCTCTCTTTTTCCATCTCTTTTCTCCAATCAGACCACACAGAACGAGCAATAATGCATAAATATGCACCCAAACACTATCGCTTTAGACTATTTAACACTACACTATCACACAAAAGATAGCTTTACCGATGCTTTAGAACATATTATAAAGATGTTTTAGTAACCATTTGTTATTATTACAATGTTTCTTCATAAACAAAATTGTTAGTTTCATATTTATTAATATATTTGCATTCAGAAATGGCATAATATACAAAATTAAACCTCAAGAAACTTATGATTAAAAAATTAATGTTATTATTAACATGTTTGCTGGTTGGCACAAACATAATAATAGCGCAAACCTCCAAAGTAACGGGCGTAGTAATCTCTGAAGAGGATAATTTACCGGTCGTTGGTGCCTCCGTTTCAATTATTGGTACTGATATGGGGACCATTACTGATATAGACGGCAACTTCACTTTATCAAACATTCCAAGTTCTGCACATAAAATACGAATATCATTCATCGGTTTGGCAACATACGAAGGCGAAATCAAACCCAACATGAAGGTTATCCTAAAATCGGATTCACAATTGGTTGATGAAGTTGTAGTTATCGGATACGGTACGGGCAAAAAATTAGGTTCGGTAGTAGGTTCAGTTTCTACGGTCAATAACAAAGTATTAGAAGCAAAACCAACTATGAATTTTGCAGATGCACTCCAGGGACAAGTTGCCGGTATGCAGGTATTCACTTCTTCGGGAGAACCTACAGCCACTTCTTCGATGCGAGTGCGTGGATACACCTCCCTCAATGCAGGAACCTCACCTTTATATATATTAGACGGCGCACCGGTTTCAAATGACGTTTTCACTTCTCTCAATCCAAATGATATAGAAAATGTGACGGTATTGAAAGACGCCTCTTCAACCTCTATCTACGGTGCACGTGCTGCCAATGGGGTTGTTTATATTACAACCAAGAAAGGGAAAATGAGTGAAAAGGCAAATATTACGATTCGCGGACAATACGGAATCTCCCAATTACCAGATTTCAAAAAGGACATGATGAATGCACAGGAATTTATTCAGTTTAAATTAATGTGTGACCCTTCTTTAGCTAATAATGCACAGTTTCAGGCCGATAAAGCCAAGATAGAAAAATATGGTTTAAGTATGGATTGGGCCGACTATGTATTGAGAGATAACACTCCTACTTATTCTATAGATGCGAACATAAGCGGTGCCTCAGGTTCTACAAATTATTATGTAAGCGCAGGTCATTTTGATCAGGAAGGAACCTCATTCCAATCGGGCATGACTCGCGAGAACTTCAGGGTTAATCTCAACACTAAATTGAAAGACTGGTTAAAGTTTGGAGTAAACTCCGCCATTTCCTATCAGGATTATGTAACCACTCTGGGTATCAGGGACAATAATGAAGGCGCCTGGGTTAATTCACCTCTTATATTAGCACGCACAGGCCGCCCTATCGATTTTCCTTATGAAATCATAGAGAACGAAAATGGAACATGGTCACGCGGAGAAGATTTACTATACTTACCAGGAACAGGATATACTAACCCAATGATGATTTTCCGGAATTCATCTATCAAGAATGAACGAATTTTAGGCAACCTAAACACATTCATTGAATTAACTCCGCTAAAAGGACTGACCATAAAAGGAGCACAAGCTTTTGAAGGATATATATATAAATACAGAGGAGTAAACTACCCCTGGGAAGATAATGAATTCAACGGAAATGTCTCTGAGCAGTTTCAAAGAGCAAGCAACTGGACTTTCACCAACACAGTTGAATACAAACATACATTTGCAAAGAAACATTTCATGACACTTTTAGCCGGACAAGAATCAATCATACACAATGCAGATGGCTTCTCTGCTTCTGGTAAAGGTATTGAAGATAAACGGTTAACCCAATTATCCGCCATTTCAGCTTCATCGGCAAAAGTTGACGGTGCACGTTCCGAGTATGTATTCAATTCCTACTTTTTCCGTGGAGAATATAACTATGACGAAAGATACTATCTGGACGCTTCATTCCGTAGAGATGGCTCTTCACGTTTCAGTAAAGACCATCGTTGGGCTTCTTTCTTCTCTGTTGGAGCCATGTATAATATCAAAAATGAGGTTTTCCTTAAAGACACAAAATGGTTGAATGATTTACGACTAAAAGTCAGTTATGGAACCACAGGTAATTCAGAAATAGGGAACTATGCTTCTTTAGGTATGGTAGCTGGTAGCGGCAAATATAACTATAATAATCAAAGTGGCTGGGTCATTGGCACAGTTGGTAACTCCGATTTAACATGGGAAACTTTGAAAAACTTTTCAACCGGTATATCTACCCGGGTATTCGATCGTTTGGATTTCAGTATTGAATACTATCGAAAGAAAACGGTTGATATGCTAATGGACGTACCCTTCTCACTCACTACCGGACATTCCACCGGTATGGGAAATGTAGGTACTCTCTTGAATACCGGAGTTGACCTGAATATGAATCTTGACCTTTTGAACACCAACAACTTCAGATGGAGCGTATATGCCAATTTCAACTATAATAAAACCAAAATAGAATCTCTGTTCAATGGGTTGGACGAACTGGCGTTTCCACAATATGGTTTGAAATATCAAGTAGGGCATGACCCCAATGAATATTACTCAGTGCTATGTGCCGGAGTAGATCCCAGAGACGGTTCGCTCATGTACTACGACTTAAATGGTAATAAAACCAAGACATTCACCATGGACAACATGCAATTTACCGGAAAGAAAATGTTTGCTCCTTGCAGTGGTGGTTTCGGAACATCTTTGGGCTGGAAAGGAATAACCATGATGATAGATTTTTCATGGATAGGTGAAAGATACCTCATTAACAACGATCGGTTCTTTACAGAAAATCCAACCAATTCAAATATGGTTAACATGAATAAACGTATGCTCAGCATGTGGCAAAAACCTGGTGACATCACTGATGTACCGCGCTATGGCACTGCAAGCGAAAACTTACTTCGTACCAATTACTTTTTAGAGAATGCAGCGTTTGTCCGTTTAAAGAACCTGACTATAGCTTATGAATTACCTAAAAACATATTGAAGAAAACCAAAATCATAGAGGGAATCAGAGTGTTTGCTACCGGACGTAATCTACTCACATTCACTCAATTCTCTGGTATAGATCCGGAAATTGATTCGAATCTGGCATTAGGAGACTATCCCAACTCAAGGCAATACACAATAGGACTGGAAGTTAAATTTTAAAGAACTACAAATATATGAAAACATTAAAGTCAATTATATTAACCTCTATCTTAACACTGACACTGGTATCCTGTGATATGGACAAGTATCCTTATGACAAGATTCCCTTAGATAGTGCCGCCAAGTCATTTGCTGATTGCCAGAAATTGCGCACAGGGATGTACCGCGACTTACGGATCATCGGAGTTTCAGTCAATGCACTGGCATCTGAAATACAAGCGGATGGTTTTATTCCGCTCTCTTACTTTGGCAATCAACTCGGAGCCATTTATCGTTGGGAAGCAAACGCCTCAGAAAGTACTTTTTCTACTGTATGGAGTAATTGCTACGTCACTATTGCCCAATGTAATTTACTCATTAAAAGTATAGAAAAACTTCAGGAGGAAGATATATTTGAAGTAAGTGAGCAACCAATAATAAAAAACTACCTCGGAGAAGCATATCTGATCCGTGCTATTGCTTACTCTCAATTAGCTGAAAAATTCTGTGCAGCTTATGACCCGGCTACTGCAGGAAACCAATATGGTATCCCCTTGGTAGACGAATATGCTCCAACATCCGATAACACTAAATATCCTTCACGTGCTACTTTAGCTGCAACCTATAGTTTTATCAAAGAAGATATCAGATTGGCTAAAGAAAACCTAAGTGCTAAAGGAGCACAATCATCAGAATACCTGACAGTAGATGCCCTAAGCGCATTCGAAGCACGAATAGCCTTACTAACCAAAGACTATGATACCGCTATTGAAAGCTCCGAAAGCTTACTTAAAAGTGCACGATATCCACTCATTAATAATGAAGCGAAACTTAAAGAGATGTGGAAAAATGATATTACTACGGAAGTAATCTGCCAACTATCCTGTTCTAAACAAGAATTGGCTCCTACCATTGGAAACTACTTCTTGGACGACATCAACGATAAACCGGTTTTCCTACCCTCTAAAGATATCATCAACTCGTTCAGAGAGAAAGATATACGCATCAACTGTTATTTTGCTTTCAAAGACATAGCCTTCTCAACCAATCAAAAGCAGAGATTAATAGTATTCACTAAATATCCCGGAAATCCGGAAATGTATGAAGGGACTAACAACTATGTGAATAAGCCCAAGATTTTCCGTATTGCAGAACAATATCTTATTACAGCCGAGGCCTATTACCTAAGAGGAGAAGCGGGTGACGAATCAATGGCCTATGATATATTATTTGAGTTAATGTCAGCTCGTGACGCCTCCATCCAATATGCACCGGTGACAGGATTGACCCTCAAAAATCTAATCCGTGCCGAACGAGAACGTGAGTTATTCGGCGAAGGATTCCGTCTTGTTGATTTAAAACGATACGGTGAAGAGTTCAGACGCCAAACACCTCAGTCGGTACAACTATCCTATGAACTGGCTCTAGATCTGAATATAAAAACGGATAACATACGTTGGGTATGGCCTATCCCTAAAGCGGAGATAGATGCTAATCCTCAAATTAAGAACCAACAAAACCCAGGTTACTAATCTCAATACATAAAATGAAACTGTTATGAATTATTTCAAATTACTAACCATATTCCTTTTATCATTTACTATGATTGCTTGTAGTAATGATGAAAACTTTAATACCCAAGAGGCTACCGTTGAATTTCAATCGGCTGAAATTGAGGTAAAAGAGCTTACCTCTATCCTTAATCTACCCATCGTAGTAAAAGGAGAACGTAACGGACTCATAAAAGTACACGTTATCCTGAAAGAAAACAATAGCGGCTTTGAAAGTGAAAAAGCAATTCTCATAACGGAAGACCACCTATCCATTCCGATGCGGACAGAATCAGTAAATGTGGAAACCCTTCTTTCAATAGCCAACGAGCAAATAGTGCAGAATCGCTCTTTTTCAATAGCGATTGCAGATGTAGAAGGGGCAACTGCTGGTTCAATAAATACGTGCAAAATTAATATAGTAGAAAACAGTCCTATAGAAGGAAAATACTCGATGGAAGGAAAAAGCCAGCTTCCGACTCCAACCGGAGTGACAGGGTATGCATGTACTCTTACTTCTGTAGACAACACTTTCCAACAGATATATTTAGACTTTGGACACGGTGGAGCTGCTATTGCAGATGTAGAAGAAACAGGAAATGAAGGAGAGTATAAATTGACTATAACCGCCAGCCAACCGGTAGGAATGTATAGTAATAACAGAGTCGAACTCACTCACAAACAGATATCAGGTGGTATGTGGGTTAAAACATCCGACCCTATAACAGGTATTTACAAAGACAAGGTAATCAGCTTTGAAGTTGGTCATGCTCTCGGTTTAGAAATTCCGGCTTTAAACAGTTGGTTAGGTCTTGTAGGCAGTTACACTGATGACAATGGAAAATCGGTTCCATTAAAGTTCATTAAACAATAAATAGATTACTCACAATTTAAAAAACATGCGCTTATGAAAAGATTATTACTTTTGTTGGCATTGCAATCAACAGCACTGGTGGCAATGGCCGAGGAGCCGGCAAAGCACCTCTTCTATGAAGACTTTGCAGCTGAAGAGAATTTCACCAATAATTGGGTGGTACTTGATAATAATAATGATAAATCAACCTGGCTGAATGACAGAGATAGTGAACCCGACGCAGATGGCGGAAAAGGAATAGCAAGGTATCAGTATAACAGCAAAAATGCAGCAGATGATTATCTTACTACAAAAAATCCTGTTACCCTGAAGGCCGGAGCTAATTGTATTTCTTTTTACTATCGCACATCATCGTCAACTAATTATCCTGAAAGGTTTGAAGTACTCTATGGAAAATCAAGCGACGTTACCACAATGACAGTCATAGCGTCTTTGATAGACAAAAAAACCAAGGAATGGGTTGCCAGTATCAACGACTTTGAAGTAGCAGAAACCGGAGATTATTACTTCTCTTTTCATGCTATATCAGAAAAAAATAAAGGAAGTATCTACATAGATAATATAGCTATTGATGAAGGCAGCTTTAATGGAGTGCCGGATATTGCTTTGGAAAATCTGATACTTCCTCCTTCCGATTGTACATTGGGAAGTAGCCCTATCAAAGTAACTGTCAAAAACTTAGGAACAGGACCGATCAACGGTTTCAGCCTATATTATGAATTGGAAGATGAAGATATCAAAGTGACACAAGATTTCACAGAGGTAATAGCTCCAGATGCTTCATTGGATGTTACTTTTGCCACACCTGTTGATTTTTCATCTGTAGATCAAGGATACAATATAAAAGTAGTAGCTCAGTGCACAGGTCAAACGAATTTTGCCAATGATACGGTAGCGGGTCGTGTTATTAATCTATCACCTGCCCTATTACCGTTTGAATCCAACTTCGAGAAAGCCATTGATCTTCTAAACTGGAATCCTATAACCCCTAACGGTTGGATTTATAAGTCCGGAGCTTATAAAGCAGAAGTACCTTCTTCTTTATTATCCAGATGTATTCATATGGAACCGGGTAACTATCGCCTCAGCTTCAATTACAGTGCAGGAAGTGAACTGCTTATCGGAGGTATAAAATATGACCTGTTTAACATTACATTTGGAAAAAGTGGAAGTGATATAACTAACTGGAACGAATTAGGGAAATTCAAAGAATTTACTAATTATACTACAGTTAAGAAAGAGATAACATTTACTGTAACCGAAGAAGGTAACTATGGTATCAGCTTCAACGCAACCGAACTGTCTTATCTTGAAATATTCAGTATCAGCGTAAGTAAGATTTTGGAACATGATATTAAGGTAGAATCAATCACCAGCGAAGAGAAATATCCAAGAATGATTCCTCAATTCCACATCAAAAACACGGCACAGAAGTTTGAAGTAACTGTTGCAAACTATGGACAACAAGTTGAAAACAACATCAAACTGAACGTGAAAGCTTATGATGATGTTTTAGCAACTACCACCATCCCGACCTTGGCTGTAGGAGAAACAAAGAAGGAAACCTTCAATTTTAATCTGGACAATATAGTAAGCAGTAAAGAACAAGTACCTGCTTTCTCTGTCGAAGCTAGCATTACTCAGGATGACGACCTTACAAATAATACAGCTCAGCTTACAACGATTGTAACCGATTCTATTTATGCCTGGGATAACCCAACCGATTTCAAATTTGGTGTAGGTAGTGGTAGTGGTCCCGTTGCATTTGGTGCAGCATTCACTATACTGAAAGAGGACGTATTGACCTCACTCAGCCTTGGTTTCATGCTTAAAGAAGAACAAGCCAACGATAAAATCACCCTGAACGTATATAAAATAAACACTAATAATAACTCAGAGATAGGAGCAACGATGGTTACCAAATCTGTACTCAGAGGTAAAGGTGGAGAAGAAATCGTTTACAAACTCCCTGAAACAAATCTTGCTCCCGGCAAATATATGTTTGAGGTAAAACAAGAAAGTGCAGTGAACATGGGATTAGTATGTGACCAATCAAAAGATGGATTAATTGCAGCATCCAAAAATGGATTCATGAGTGAACTACCGGGTTATGGTGCTCCTTATATCCGTCCAAACTTTGGAAAGAACGCTCCTACAGGTATTAAAAATAATACTACCATTAAAGCAGAGTTGTCACTTTATCCCAACCCAGCAAGTGAGCAGATCAATATCAAGACCAATGGAAGTCAGATTAAGAATATTGCAATTCATAATCTACTCGGACAAACTGTACTTACTGCTACAGGTAATGAAACATCAGAACAGAGTATGAATATCAACACACTTAGTTCAGGAACTTATCTGGTTGTAATCGCTACCGATGCAAAAACAGAAACAGTCAAACTGATCGTAAAGTAGGAATATTCTATAAATAAAAAAGCCAACCAGTCTCAGTGACTGGTTGGCTTTTTTATTTCTTTGAAATTCTATCGAATATATACTTAAAAGTAGAAGGAAATTTTTAATACCACTGTATATTACTCTGCGTCTGACTTCTTTGCTCCCACTTTAAATCCTGCAAAATACTTGCATTAGCACTAATCTTAAAGTTATAGTATTTCCAACGTCCGAAAGGAGAGAGACTTGCTGACATATTGAAACAGTGTAAGTCGCGAGAAATAGTCATTGACGTCTGAGTTACTTCTTTCGCCTGAAAATCGTAACCGGTACTAAAAGACACCTGCCAGTTATTTGAAAGCTTGATATTACCAGAGGCATTAATATTGTGCGTATAAGAAAACGGATAGCGCATTGAATGTACATTAATAGGTTTGCTCTGATCTTCACGAATATTAAATGAATAGTTCACACTCAAAGACCATGGCATCTTGAACACCTGATAACCATCAGCGTCCGCCTGTGCTTTCTCCACCTTTTTTGTGGTTCCGGTATCATTTCCAGCATCCATATCTTCGCTATCTTCCCCATTCTGATCCTTGTCTTTATCCTTCTGATCCTTGTCGTCTTTAGGACCAAACCACTTCTTCCAGGTTTCATTATTGAAGGTATAATTAAATGAAGATCCCCAACCGGAAAAACGTCCGAAACGTCCGTAAGACCATTCTGTACGGTCACCAGTCACAACCCTACCATCTTTATCAAACGTATAGGCATATGTAGCAAATGTAGAATTCAGATTGAAAGTATAGTTTTTCGTCAGTTTTAAGCGTAGACGCAAAGTAAGATCACTCCACGGCCTCTTCTCAGCAGCCATATTATAAGAAATATAACCTCCTAATTCATCAATCAGACTTATCTTTTTAATAGAGTCATTCCGGTCTTTAAACTTCATCTCTATATTGTTCGACAAATCAAAAGTCACTGTCCCCTGTTTCTCACGTGGTGCCGTACCGAACTGCTGACTGGTATAAGGAGAAAAATACGACATATTTCCATTGGCATCTTCATGTTCCTGCCAATACTTCCCAAACCCCGGTGCACCGCTCACACTTACCTGCGGAGTAACAACATGACGAATCTGTATCTCTTTCTTCTTCATAAAAATAGGCTTATACATACCATAAAGTTTGGTACTCAACCCCAAAGAGAAATTATAATTGGACACGCGGTTAAAACCATAAATAGTATCGGTAGCTACCCACTGACGCTTTTCTTCATCGTAATAATTATCAGTCTTGTGAGTATACCAACGTTCTGTATAATTGAATGACGGGGTCAGATTGAAATATTTGAAAAGGGTAAATGTAGCACTTACTGGTATGGTGTGCTGCATAGCATTTTTCCAATCCTTTATCAGATTTGATTTAAACAACCGATCATCTTTAGTTGTGATAGAATTTGTCAAACGACCGGTATATTGGAATGAAATTTTTTCATACCAACGCTCTGCACCTACTGCTTTTTTTCTCTTGAATGGGAAACGACGAGTCAATGAAATATTAAGATCAGGCAATGTCACTGCAATAGAAGAATCTCTCATAGTCTGCGAGATATTAGTAGTCCCCGACAATGTCAGACCAATATCTGGAAATGTACGTGAGTAACTGATACTTGATGTCTTCGTATTTTGAGTCAGCAACTGAGAATTGTATAAGTTACCAATGTTGGTACGCTCATAACTACTAGTTGAAAAATTTACACTCGCCGAGAAAGTAGCATTAGGGTTTGCTTTAGGATCCTGTCGGTGACTCCATACAATCTTAAAGTCTTTTGATACCGAATAGTCCGGCATATTCTTATCTCCCGTCTTTGTCACTTGATAATCGGCCATCAAAGAACCGGAAAACTTATAACGCTTGTTGTAATTCGTCTCCAACCCTAACCTCCACGAACCTTTCGTAAAGATATCACCTGTTAATTTCAAATCCATCAAATCACTGATAGCAAAGTAATATCCTCCATCCGATAGACCAAATCCACGGGCAGAATCATCAAGAACAGTAGGCATAATAAACCCAGAAGAATAACTACTGGAAAAGGGAAAGAAGAAAAAGGGTACAGCCAATGGTAACGGTACATCTTCCACCACCAGATAAGCAGGCCCCGTTACCACATTCTTTTTCGGACGGACTTTAGCTTTTGTTAGTTGAAGATAAAAGTGAGGATGATCATGATGATCACAGGTAGTATACCTACCATTCTGCATAAACAGTTCATCATCAGCGCCTTTCTTTGCATTATTACCGGTTACATATCCTTCACCCTGCTGACTGACAACGTTATTAATATATCCTTTTTTACTCTTAAAGTTGTAACGGATAGCCTCCGTATCATAAGAAGTATCACCGTCTTTAAAAACAGGCTTTCCGGTTTCTACTCCCAGTGAATCTTTCACACCACGAGCATACACCGTACTACTGTCCATATTCATGGTGATAATTTGTGCTCCCAACTCTACCTTCTGATAGTTTACCTTCCCATCTCCATAAAGATGAGCATATCCTCCTTCTTCAAAAACAATGGAATCGTTTGCAGAATAAATCACCGGAGCATCCAGTGGCTGTTTCTTAATGGGTTTAGCAACAACAGAATCTGTTCTGACCGAGTCAGTCGTCAAAGAATCTGCATTCAGAGCTGCCGGAGGGTTAAATGTCTCTACACCTCCTTCTACTCCCCTGTTTCGGCGACGTTGAGACATGGCCTCATCAGGAAGCACCAGTAAGACAAACAGTAGTATAAATGATATTAATGTATTTGCTTTCAATGGCGTCATTAACTAATAGTTTACGCTTGAAGGGGCAAAAGTACACAATCTTCATCAATTATACATCGGAATCTCTCTTTTTAATTATTTTTTAGTGCTACAAGAATAGCTCACACCAGCGATTGAAACGGCTCAATCCCTCCTCTCCATACTTCGCAATGCTTTTCCGGGCACCTTCTACCGTTTTTTCTCTGTCAAGATGGGTCTTTGAGTAGAATTTATCCGCAAAACATATTACCTGTTCTTCCATACTCACAGGAAGCATTTCGCGATGAGGAATCGGAAGCTGCTGACGAAGAATTTCCTTCAATGAAAGCCCGGCACCCGTATGTCTTTCACATACCAAAGCATGCAACGGAAAACCTTCTTTACACATTAAATCCGCTCCCAGATAGCCATGGCAGATGTAAGGTTCTGTACCAAAACAATAAATAGGAGCAGCATCCGTCAGAAAGATACCAAGATCATGAAGCATGCCTGCTTCATAAAGAAATGTTTCATCAAGATTTAACTCCGGATGCCGCGCAGCTATCCACAGTGCTTTGTCGGCCACCGACTGGCTGTGTACTAATAAAATATGTTTCAATTCATTATCCTGTGGATAGTATTTATCAATTATATCAATCGGATTCATAACTTCACCTATTATAACTTGTAATAATCAATACAAATGGATATTTTTGTGCAATATTACTAAAAAATACCGAGATGCACCGAAAAATAATCTTCATTCTCACCAGCCTGTTTATTGGCATTAGCACCCTCTTTGCAGAAGGCACTCTCGCTACCGGAGCAGAACGTACCGAAGAATACCTACCACTGCTGAAAGGAAAACGGGTAGGAATGGTAGTCAACCACACCTCCATTGTTGGTGAAGAACAAACCTGCCTGCTCGATACCCTTTTACAACTAAACATTAATGTAGTGAAAGTGTTCGCCCCAGAACACGGCTTTCGTGGTAATGCAGACGCAGGTGAAACGATAAAAGACGGAAAAGACAGTCGGACGGGAATTCCCCTCATCTCACTCTATGGGAATAATAAAAAGCCTACCATGCAACAATTGCAGGATATAGATATTATTATATTCGATATACAAGATGTGGGAGCACGATTCTATACCTATATCAGTACAATGTTTTATGTAATGGAGGCTTGCGCTGAGAATGGGAAAGAGATGATTGTACTCGATCGGCCCAACCCTTGCGACTATATAGATGGGCCCATTCTTCGTCCTGCTTTCCGTAGTTTTGTAGGTATATTGCCTATCCCTATACTCCACGGTTGCACCATTGGCGAACTGGCGCTCATGATAAATGGTGAAGGGTGGATAAACAAAACCCCGGATGCCTGCCGGTTGACAGTCATTCCCATGACGGGCTGGGAACACGGCCAACCTTATTCTCTTCCTATTAAGCCCTCGCCTAATCTGCCTAATGACCAGGCTATACGGTTATACGCTTCTCTCTGTCCGTTTGAAGCAACCCGTATCAGTGTGGGGCGGGGTACAACCTTCCCATTTCAGGTGCTCGGTGCACCGGATAAAAAGTATGGTGACTTTACATTCACTCCGCATTCGCTACCCGGTTTTGACAAGAATCCCATGCACAAAGACCAACTGTGTTATGGAGAAGATTTAAGAAGAGTTGCCAATATAGATGGATTCACTCTGCGTTACTTCCTGCGCTTTTACTGGAAATCGAATGCCGGGAGCGCTTTCTTCGACCGGGCACGCTGGTTCGACCTTCTAATGGGTACAGATACTGTACGTAAAGAGATTTTAGCAGGAAAAAGTGAAACGGAAATACGGGCAGGATGGAAGACGGAACTACAAAAGTACAAAGAAATGCGGGAAAAGTATCTACTATATTGATTCGGAACACGAATGTTTCATCTTGTTTCAATCCTTTGAGAAAATATTCTCAACGTGTTGAAACAAAATTCTCACCGTATTGAGAAATCTTTCTCAATAGGTTGAAACAAAATTCTCAACCTAATGAAACAAAACGAAACCTTAAAGGACAGCATATACTCCCTCCCATCAAACAATTTAATAAACAACAATTATAGACACATAACAATATGGAAACAATTCAAATACAATACTATCAATCCATATGCGGGAAGTTAATACTTGGATCTTTTGAAGAGAAGCTCTGCATGTGCGATTGGATGAATGAGGAACGTAGAGCAGTAATTGACAAACGGCTACAGAACACACTACATGCTAAATATGAAATAGGAAATTCTGAAATAATAACGGAAGCAATGGCGCAGTTAGATGAATATTTCTCTCGAAAAAGAACTACATTTGATATTCCATTAGCCTTTATCGGAACAGACTTTCAAAAAGCCGTATGGAATGAATTACTTAATATTCCTTACGGAACAACCATATCTTACGCAAAACTATCGCAAAGATTAAACAATCCTAAGGCCATCCGTGCAGTAGCAGCAGCCAATGGTACAAATCCCATTTCCATATTTGTCCCTTGCCACCGTGTTATTGGCAGCAATCACAAATTAACCGGATATGGTGGTGGGCTCGCAGCCAAAAAGATATTATTAGAATTAGAAGCAGGCATAAAATACCTACTGTAAGAATCACTATCCATTGCCCATGTAGACAATATCGCAATACTTTCAGGTAGATTTCGTATAATACTTTTTCTCACATCAGCCCAAGCGGACTCTCTAACAATTAAAATGTTTTGTCTGCAGCAAATGCTGCTCCAGGATACACCTAAAATTGGTAACGTCATTTATTAAATGATAAAACGTATATCTGCTTTTCCGAATTATCATTAAAGGCTTCTTCTTCAAAACTTCCAAACTTGTGAAGAACATTAAATCCAGCGCATTCCAGATATGAATCTAATTCTTGAGGAAAAAACAATCTCATATCCATATTTTGGATTGAATGAAACTCACCATTTATAAAATAATGCCATTCGATACGATTTATTTGGGTTGCGCTTTCATAATGCATTATTTGTTTTATCAATACTTTTCTTCCATCGCTGGTTGTGTATTCAGCAACTACTTTTTGTTCTTTTTCGCCTTCAACAATATATTGAATATTAGGGTTAAAGCAATCAAGCAAAAATAAGCCCCCTTCTTTGAGATGACTCTCAACCCTCTTTAACGCCTTAAATAAATCTTCATTTCTATATAAATGATGGATTGAATTGAATGGGATAAAAATAAAATCAAATTTTTCCTGCAAGTTTAATGTTCTAATATCTGCTTCAATGAAATTAATCTCTAATCCTGCTTCAGAAGCTTTTGCCTTTGCCTGTTCAAGCATGGATGAAGTGTAATCAACCCCACAAATATTGTATCCATCCTTTGCTATCGGAAGCGTAAGTCTGCCTGTGCCACAGCAGAGTTCAAGTATCCTCCTATCATCCTTATTTTCCGGCAACCACTTTTTGTAAAATTGCAAATCAGACAGGAAGGTGTTTAATCCATCATAAATATTTGCGTCATAAATCAAATCACCTACCTTATAATCTGCATTCATCTTGTCTCCCATATTATAAACAATTAACTACCAAAAATTTACACTTACTATTCAATCTCTTTCTTTCTCCTTTTCCACAACTGATAACTATTGATAATGTTTTGCCACAAAACATAACTTCCCGGAGCAACGGAAGAAAGAGGGTTCAAATATGTGTGAGCCATCCAAATAGCTAAAATGGTATTCTTTTGCCCCAACGCCTGACCGCCACTAATGCGATCATTATACAAACTACCGAGTGTTTTTCCAAAAAAGAATTGCAGACAGCAAACTACCAAAGCTGCGAGAGCAATCATGATTTCAGTTATCCCATCTGCCGGATCATTAATTAAAGAAGAGAGAGTCTGTGCAGTAACAATAGCAAGAGATACAGCCCAAAGATAGAATGCCAGTTCATGATAATTCAACAACGTACGGTGTACGCGAGGTACAAAACGTTGTAAAAACCATGCAACTAAAAAAGGACAAATCAATAAAGGAAAAACTTTACTCAATATCAACAAAAACGAATCAAAAAAACTAATATCAGCATGCGCCTCAATCAATGGAAACAAAACCGGAACAGCAATAGCAGTACCAATATTACCAATCAATGTATAAGTAGTCAAACTGGCAGCACTCCCACCCAATTTGGAAGTAATAACAGCAGCCGCAGTAGCTGTAGGGCAAATAACACAAACCATTGCTCCTTCTGCTACAATTTTATTAAAACGGAAAAAGAGTAAATAAACAGCAATAGCCCCAAAAATCTGAATCAAAAGTAACCATAAATGTAGAGGCTTCGGCTTTAAATCACGAGGAGACACCTTACAAAAAGTGAGTAGTAACATGGTAAAAATAAGTACCGGAGTCAAGAAAGAAAGAGTGATAAATAATGGATAACCAATGGCCCCCACCAACATGGCAATGGGCAACGTCCAATTCTTCAGGAACTTAAGCATCGCTATATCATTTATAATTTCAAAACACAAAGTAACAACGAATCATGGAAATAAACCCATGAAATATGGAAAAAAATACAAAACTTAATATTGAATAGTAAGTTTTCAGCAAAATTCTGCTACATTTGCATCGTCATTCCAATAAAATGAGACGTCATAGATACTACATATTATATACATTCATTTGCCTTTGGCTACTTAGCTCCCCGCTTTGTATCAGTAATTCATGGGCAAAAGACTTTGTTGTCGTAATTGACGCCGGGCATGGCGGGCATGATCCTGGAGCCGTAGGTAAGATTTCTAAAGAAAAGAATATCAACCTGAACGTTGCATTAAAGCTGGGAAACATGATCAAAAAGAACTGTGATGACGTGAAAGTAATCTTTACCCGCACTAAAGATGTATTTATCCCACTGAATCGTCGTGCAGAAATAGCTAATAATGCCAAAGCCGACCTGTTTATTTCCATACATACCAATGCATTAGCCAATAATCGCACCGCTAAAGGCGCATCAACCTGGACGCTCGGTCTTGCCAAATCGGACGCTAACCTCGCTGTTGCACAACGTGAGAATTCAGTAATCCTTTACGAAAGTGATTATAAAACCCGTTATGCCGGCTTTAACCCCAACTCGGCTGAGTCGTATATCATCTTTGAATTTATGCAGGATAAATATATGGAGCAAAGTGTACATTTGGCTTCCCTGATACAAAAACAATTCCGCCATACCTGCAAGCGTGTAGATCGCGGAGTACACCAAGCCGGATTTCTTGTACTAAAAGCAAGCGCTATGCCAAGTATTCTGGTAGAACTGGGTTTTATTTCAACTCCTGAAGAAGAGCGCTATCTCAACTCCGAAGAAGGAACCGGTACATTAGCTAAAGGAATCTATCGTGCTTTTCTTACTTATAAAAAAGAACATGAGATTCGTCTGACAGGTGTCAGCCGTACCATCATCCCTGATGATGAAGAGATGTCTGAGAACGAACTGGCAGCCCAACAGCCTAAAGAAGAAAAACCAGACAGTGCACCAGACCAAACGGAGTTGGTAGCACAAGCCAAACCACAGCAACGTCCTATCACAGTAGAAAGTGCAACAAATAGTGGAGAAATAACGTTTAAAATACAGATACTAACTTCGTCAAGTCCGCTGACCAAAAACGATAAACGTTTAAAGGGATTGAAAGACGTAGATTATTATAAAGAAAAAGGATTGTATAAGTACACTTATGGAGCCTCAACCGATTATAATAAAGTATTAAGAAATAAACGTGCTATTACAGATAAGTTTAAGGATGCTTTTATTATAGCTTTCCGGGATGGAGAAAAAATGAATATTAACGCAGCAATTGCAGAGTTTAAAAAGAAACGAAATAAATAGAGAACAGAAATGAAATACATTACAAAAGAAGTCAGAATAGGAATAGCGGGAATCATTGCCCTGTGTATACTCGTTTACGGTATCAACTATCTGAAGGGAATCAATATGTTCAAACCTTCAAGTTATTTCTATGTAAAATTTCAGAATGTAAACGGATTGGCTAAATCAAGCCCCGTTTTCGCTGATGGAGTACGCGTCGGTATTGTACGTGACATTTATTATGATTATAACCAAGCTGAAAATGTAATAGTAGAAGTAGAATTGGATACAGAGCTCCGCATCCCTAAAGGAAGTTCTGCCGAATTGGTATCCGAATTGATGGGAGGAGTAAGAATGAATATCCTTCTGGCAAACAATCCCCGGGAAAAATATGCAGTAGGAGACACTATTCCAGGTAAATTGAACAACGGTATGATGGAAAGCGTAGCTGCACTCATGCCGCAGATAGAACAAATGTTGCCGAAACTGGATTCCATTATGATCTCTTTAAATAACATTCTGAATAATCAGAGCATTCCCGCTACACTACACTCTGTAGAAAAGACTGCTGCTAATCTTGAAGTAGCAAGTGGACAACTAAAGGTATTAATGGGACGTGATATTCCACAGCTAACAGGTAAACTAAATACAATCGGAGATAACTTTATTACTATTAGTGGAAACCTGAAGGAAATTGATTATGCTGCTACGTTCAAAGAAATTGAACAAACACTGGCCAACGTAAAAATGGTTACAGAAAAGCTAAACAGCAAAGACAATACAGTAGGATTGTTACTAAACGATCCACAACTTTATAACAATCTGAATGCAACAACTGCTAATGCTGCAAGCCTACTTGAGGACTTAAAAGAACACCCCAAACGGTATGTGCACTTCTCTTTATTCGGAAAGAAAGATAAGTAAGAAATTAGCGTTATATAGATTTTATCTAAATAGCGTCGTATTCAATTACAAGTCTTAAAAGCTTTGAAAAGTGCATAGACAGACTGAAAGAAATAAAATATAGAAATGCTTATTTAAATATCTTACTCCTTTGATAATACTATAACACTCTCACAGACAGAATATTATAAAAAAACAATAGTACCAACAATGGGACTATTTTATCGAAGGATCATAAGTATCTGAAAGTAAAGGCATTATTCTTTCAGTGAGAAATACAAGAAAAAATAGATTTGTTTTTCTCAAATAAGATTCCCAATTTTGCAAGCGTAGAAGTTTTGCTTAATTAATAAATGTATTATAGCCATTATGAGTGAATCCAATCATGTCGGGCTGTGGAACCGCTGTCTTGAAATAATTAGAGACAATGTTCCCGAATCGACATATAAAACTTGGTTTGTTCCCATCGTACCATTAAAATATGAGGACAAAACGTTAATCGTACAAGTACCCAGCCAGTTCTTCTATGAATTTCTGGAAGATAAATTTGTGGACTTGTTACGAAAGACTTTATATAAAGTCATAGGCGAAGGAACCAAGTTAATGTATAATGTAATGGTAGACCGGACTTCAATACCGAATAAAACGGTAAATCTTGAAGCCAGCAACCGCTCTATAGCCGTGCCACAAACAAGTGTAATTCGTGGTAGTGGCAATAAAGCACCGAACCTATTACATGCTCCGGCACCACAAGATCTGGACCCACATTTAAACCCCAACTATAATTTCGAAAACTTCATTGAAGGATACAGTAACAAACTGTCGAGAAGTGTTGCTGAAGCCGTAGCTCAAAATCCAGCTGGTACTGCCTTCAACCCCTTGTTCTTACATGGTGCATCAGGGGTAGGAAAAACTCACCTAGCCAATGCCATCGGAACAAGAATAAAAGAACTGTATCCTGGGAAAAGAGTATTGTATGTATCAGCACATCTTTTTCAGGTACAATATACCGACTCTGTTCGTAATAATACTACAAACGATTTCATCAACTTCTACCAGACAATCGACGTACTGATTATTGACGATATTCAAGAATTTGCAGGCGTTACCAAAACGCAGAATACTTTCTTTCATATTTTTAATCACCTGCACCAAAACGGCAAGCAATTGATTCTTACTTCCGACCGGGCACCCGTATTATTACAAGGAATGGAAGAACGCCTTCTTACCCGTTTTAAATGGGGAATGGTGGCTGAACTTGAAAAGCCAACAGTAGAATTACGTAAAAATATTCTGCGTAATAAAATTCATCGTGATGGTTTACAGTTCCCTCCTGAAGTTATTGAATATATTGCAGAGAATGTTAATGAGAGCGTACGCGACCTTGAAGGTATCGTTATTGCTATCATGGCGCGTTCTACTATCTTCAATAAAGAAATAGATCTCGATCTGGCGCAACACATTGTACGTGGCGTTGTTCGTAATGAGGCCAAAAGCATTGGTATTGATGATATCATCAATGTGGTATGCAAACATTTTGGATTAGATACTACTGCCATCCATACTAAATCACGAAAAAGAGAAGTGGTACAAGCTCGTCAGGTAGCAATGTATCTAGCCAAAACACATACAGATTTCTCTACTTCAAAGATTGGCAAGTTTATTGGCAATAAAGATCATGCAACCGTACTCCATGCCTGTAAAACCGTAAAAGGACAGTGCGAAGTGGACAAAAGCTTCCGTTCTGATCTGGAGAATATAGAAGCATTACTAAAAAAGAAAGGAAATTAGATAAAAAGAGAGAGACAGTATCAATTATAAGTATTGTCTCTCTTTTTTATTGTCTACATAAATCCTTGTTGTTTCAATACCTTCAACAGATTCTCAGACATAAACTCATTATCCTTTTTTGTATAACGGACATCTGTAAACACCTGAGCCAACGTTTCTTTCCGGTTTTCTTCTACAAATTGTTTACTTTCAGGCAACGACTCCTTGTAAGCATACAGTTTATCAATATCCTTCTCCGTATAATCATGATAATGTTCCTCATGAATAGCAGCCTCTAAAGGCAACCGGTCTACTTGAGCAGGAATACCATCGGGATAACCTACCGTCACTGTAGTAATCGGGAAAACAAGTTCCGGAAGCTTCAAGGTATCAATAATCATTTGTGGATTATAGGTAGTAGTACCCAAATAGCAAATACCCAATCTTGCTTCTTCTGCCAATGTGCAGAAAGTTTGTGCTACTAGCAATGTATCCATCGCCGCATTCATAAATGACATCAAGTTATTATATCCCGGTATTGCTTTACGCTGTTCGCACCATTTTGTAAAACGGCGAAAATCTGCGCAAAATGTAAGTACTACCGGTGCTCCTTTCACCATTGGTTGATTAAAGTGTGCAGGAGAGAGTTTTTCTTTTATTTCGCTGTCACGTGTGATAACAACGCTATATAACTGCATTCCTCCCATAGTAGAAGCGCGAAAAGAAGCTTCAAGCAAATCATTTAACAAATCAGATGAAATATCTTTTTGTAAGTACTTTCTGATTGTTCTTCTGTTCTTAACGGTCTCAATCATATCTTTTTTCCTGCAAAGATATAAAAAGAATTTTTATTTTGCTATTTACACTAAATAGATTAATTTTCTTTTTGGAAAACTTCAAGCATCGAACAAAACAATCATTTTATTGTTTATCAATAGCTTACCATTTAGAAATGGAAAACTTGCAGCCAGTCAGCAATTTATCTCATTTTTATTTTGATATACCAAAAAACATTCATAGCTTTGCAGCACGTTTGTTAATGATAAGTAAGCTTCTACACATTTTCTTATTTATTAAAGTAATCTAAGACACATACCAACGTGGAAAAACAAATTTATTCTTACGAAGAATCCTTTAAAGAATCTTTACATTATTTCAAAGGAGACGAACTTGCTGCCAGAGTTTGGGTAAACAAATACGCAGTCAAGGATTCTTTCGGAAATATTTACGAGAAATCTCCGGAAGACATGCATTGGAGAATTGCAAATGAAGTGGCACGTATTGAAGCCAAGTACGCAAATGGGCTTAGTGCAGAAGAGTTATTCAATCTGCTCGACCACTTTAAATACATTGTTCCCCAGGGTAGCCCAATGACAGGTATTGGCAATGACTATCAAGTAGCTTCATTATCCAACTGTTTCGTAATTGGAGTAGATGGTGCAGCCGACTCTTATGGTGCCATCATCAAAATTGACGAAGAGCAAGTACAATTAATGAAAAGACGCGGAGGTGTAGGTCATGATCTTTCACATATCCGTCCTAAAGGCTCTCCGGTAAAAAACTCGGCACTGACTTCCACCGGGTTGGTTCCTTTCATGGAACGTTATTCTAACTCCACCCGCGAAGTGGCACAGGACGGACGTCGGGGTGCATTAATGTTGAGCGTATCTATCAAACATCCGGATTCAGAAGCATTCATTGATGCCAAGATGACGGAAGGAAAAGTAACCGGAGCGAATGTTTCCGTAAGACTGGACGATGCATTCATGCAGGCCGCAGTAGAAGAGCAACCTTACATACAGCAGTATCCGATTGATTCGGCCAATCCAACCACCACTAAAGAAATTGACGCTTCTACCTTATGGAAAAAGATAGTGCACAATGCATGGAAATCTGCAGAGCCGGGTGTATTGTTCTGGGATACAATTATTCGTGAGTCTGTACCCGATTGTTATGCAGACTTAGGATACAAAACCATTTCGACCAATCCGTGCGGCGAAATCCCCTTATGCCCTTATGATTCTTGTCGCTTGTTGGCTATCAACCTTTATTCATATGTAGTTAATCCGTTCAAGCCGGATGCTTACTTCGATTTCGATCTGTTCAAGAAACATGTGGCACTTGCACAGCGTATCATGGATGATATTATCGATCTTGAACTTGAAAAGATTGAGCGTATCATGAAGAAGATAGACGAAGATCCTGAAAATGGTGAAGTAAAACGTACCGAACGCGAACTATGGGAAAAGATCTATAAGAAAAGCGGTCAGGGAAGACGTACCGGTGTAGGTATTACAGCTGAAGGTGACATGCTTGCCGCATTGGGTCTGCGATACGGTACTGAAGAAGCTACGGAATTCTCCGAAGAAGTTCACAAGACTGTGGCTCTTTGCGCTTACCGTTCATCAGTAGAAATGGCTAAAGAACGTGGTGCTTTTGAAATATACGATACAGAACGCGAAAAGAATAACCCATTCATCAACCGTTTGCGTGAAGCAGATCCGGAACTGTACGAAGAAATGAAAAAGTATGGACGCCGTAACATAGCTTGCCTCACTATTGCTCCAACCGGAACAACAAGTCTGATGACGCAAACAACTTCGGGTATAGAGCCTGTGTTCTTGCCTGTATACAAACGTCGCAGAAAAGTAAATCCGAACGATACCAATGTCCATGTTGACTTTGTAGACGAAACAGGAGATGCTTTTGAAGAATATATCGTATTCCATCATAAGTTTGTGACCTGGATGGAAGCTAACGGATACGACCCAGCTAAACGTTATTCTCAGGAGGAAGTCGACGAACTGGTAAGCAAATCACCCTATAATAAAGCTACTTCTAACGACGTAGACTGGTTAATGAAGGTAAAGATGCAAGGACGTATCCAGAAATGGGTAGACCACTCCATCAGTGTAACGATTAATCTGCCGAACGATGTAGACGAGGATCTCGTAAACCGTTTGTATGTGGAAGCTTGGAAATCGGGCTGTAAAGGTTGTACAGTATACCGTGACGGATCACGTTCAGGAGTATTGATCTCTGCCAAACCAGAAAAGAAAGAGGGTCTGCCTCCCTGCAAACCACCTACTGTAGTCGAAACCCGCCCATCTGTATTGGAAGCCGACGTAGTACGTTTCCAGAATAATAAAGAGAAATGGGTAGCATTGGTAGGTCTGCTCGATGGACACCCTTATGAAATATTCACCGGTCTGCAGGATGATGATGAAGGTATCTTCATTCCGAAGAGTGTCGTTTGCGGACGTATTATTAAGAATGTAGACGAAAACGGAAACAAACGCTATGATTTCCAGTTCGAGAACAAGCGCGGATATAAGATGACAATCGAAGGTCTGTCCGAGAAGTTTAACAAGGAATACTGGAACTATGCAAAACTGATTTCCGGAGTGCTTCGTTACAGAATGCCAATTGAACAGGTTATCAAACTGGTAGGTTCGCTGCAACTGGATAGTGAAAATATCAATACCTGGAAAAACGGTGTGGAACGTGCATTGAAGAAATATATCCAGGATGGTACGGAAGCCAAAGGCAAGAAGTGCCCGAACTGCGGAAACGAAACACTGGTTTATCAGGAAGGATGCCTGATATGTACGACGTGTGGGGCTTCAAGGTGTGGGTAAATTGATATTCTTTCTTTTGCCTTGATGCAAAAGAAAGAACCAAAGAAAAGATCAAGGCTGCATTTACTTCGCTACAAAACTCCGGTAAAAAGCTAAAGGGGCTCGAACTCGCTTCGCTCAGACAATCGCCCCTTTGACGCTTTTTGCCGGAGTTTTGTTTAACGCTACGTAAATGAGGCCGAGGGAACCATTCGGCAGGAATGCACTAATATAGTATGAATGAGATTAAATTATGGAGCGATTTATTTGCTATCTGTTACAGAATAAAAGATAAATAGGTTCTAAAGTTCTATATGTAAATAGGATCTCAAAACATAACCCAAATCCCCCCGGTCCTGCCATAACCGCTGCGGCCTCATTTTTTCTCCGTTAAGCGAATGCCCGTAGCGGAGCGTTAAAAAGGGGCGATTGTCTGAGCGAAGCGAGTTCGAGCCCCTTTAGCGAAACGAAGGAAGTGAGTAGGAGAAAAAATGCAGCCTTGATCTTTTCTTTTGCATCAAGGCAAAAGAAAAGTACATCCCAACACAAACGTTTGCATAACATTTTAAATTACTTCTAAGAATTCAGATACACAATATATAAAAAGAATGTCTTATACTTGCATAATCAATCGTTCATAATCAAAATCTAATATATATGATAGTATCATTTAATATTGAATATCGTACCAGCTGGGGAGAAGAAGTAAGAGTCACGGGCTCCATCCCCGAATTGGGAGAAGACAATCCCGAATACTCCATTCCCCTTCGCACTGTAGATGGAATTCACTGGACAGCAGAGACTGAAATACAAGTCCCTAATGAAAAATTTGTGAACTATAGTTATCTCATCTGGCAAGACGGAAAAGTGGTCCGCAATGAGTGGAACAGTTTTCCCCGCCGCCTATATCTAACAGATGACAGTAAGAAAAGATACTGCATCAATGACTGTTGGAAGAATCTTCCGGAACAGCAGTACTTCTATAGTTCAGCTTTTACCGAATCATTGCTGGCACATCACAGTAGAGCAGGCGTACCTCAAAGTTACAAAAAAAGCTTAGTGATAAAAGCATATGCTCCACGCATCAACGAAGACTATTGTGTGGCTATCTGCGGCAATCAGAAAGTATTGGGCGATTGGAATCCTGACAAAGCATTGTTAATGAGTGATATCAATTTCCCAGAATGGCAGGCTGAGATGGATGCAAGCAAACTTAAATTCCCGCTGGAATACAAATTCATTCTCTACAATAAAAAGGAGAAACGTGCCGAAACATGGGAAAATAATCCAAATCGCTATATGGCTAACCCGGAATTGAAAGCGAACGAAACGCTTGTCATCTCCGACCGGTACGTCTATTTTAATATCCCCGCATGGAAAGGTGCCGGCGTTGCTGTGCCCGTATTCTCGTTAAAATCAGATAAGAGCTTTGGCGTAGGAGACTTCGGAGACCTGAAACGCATGGTTGACTGGGCTGTAAGTACGAACCAGAAAATAGTACAGATCCTGCCAATTAACGATACGACGATGACTCACACCTGGACGGACTCTTATCCGTACAACAGTATCTCTATCTATGCTTTTCACCCCATGTATGCCGATCTCAAAAAGATGGGTACACTGAAAGACAAAGAAGCAGCTGCCGCCTTTAATCAAAAGCAGAAAGAGCTGAATGCACTTTCTACAATTGACTACGAAGCAGTGAATCAGACAAAGTGGGAATACTTCCGTCTTATCTTCTGCCAGGAAGGTGAAAAGGTGTTAGCTTCCAAGGCATTCAAGAAATTCTTTGAAGCCAACAAAGAGTGGTTGCAACCATACGCTGTATTCAGTTATCTGCGCGATGCTTTCAAAACGCCTAACTTCCGCGAATGGCCCCGCCATAACGTATACAACGCAGAGGAGATAGAAAAGATGTGCCAACCGGGAGCTGTCGATTATCCCTTTATCTCAATCTATTTCTATATCCAATTCAACCTACATCTGCAATTGCTTGAAGCGACTACATATGCCCGCGAAAACGGGGTAGTACTGAAAGGTGACATTCCTATCGGTATCAGCCGTAACAGTGTGGAAGCCTGGACGGAGCCCTACTATTTCAACCTCAACGGTCAAGCCGGTGCCCCACCCGATGACTTCTCTGTAAACGGCCAAAACTGGGGATTCCCAACCTATAACTGGGATGTTATGGAACAAGATGGTTACAGCTGGTGGATGAAACGTTTCCGTAAAATGGCGGAATACTTCGATGCCTACCGTATCGACCACATTTTAGGTTTCTTCCGTATCTGGGAAATACCGATGCATGCCGTTCACGGACTATTAGGACAGTTTGTACCCGCCCTGCCAATGAGCCGGGAAGAGATAGAAAGTTATGGACTTCCTTTCCGTGAAGAATTCCTGAAACCTTATATACACGAATATTTCTTAGGACAAGTGTTCGGACCACACACCGATTATGTGAAACAGACATTTATCGAGCCAACTGATACCTGGGAGGTATACCGTATGCGTGATGAGTTTGACACGCAACGTAAAGTAGAAGCCTTCTTTGCCGGAAAAACAGACGAGGATAGTATATGGATTCGTGACGGACTGTACGCACTGATCAGTGATGTATTGTTTGTCCCCGACCGTCAGGAAGCAGATAAATACCACCCGCGTATCAGCGTACAACACGACTTTATCTACCGTTCGCTGAACGACTGGGAAAAAGCTGCCTTCAACCGTTTGTACGATCAGTATTACTATCATCGCCATAACCAGTTCTGGCAGCAGCAAGCAATGAACAAGTTGCCACAGTTGACACAATCTACCCGTATGTTGGTATGCGGTGAAGATCTCGGCATGATCCCCGACTGCGTCCCGTGGGTAATGAACGACCTGCGCATTCTCAGTCTTGAGATACAGCGCATGCCAAAGAATCCAACTTATGAATTCGGTCATTTGAATGAATATCCGTACCGTTCTGTCTGTACCATCTCAACACACGACATGTCTACTTTACGTGGCTGGTGGGAAGAAGATTATCAGCAGACACAGCGTTACTACAACACCATGCTTGGTCATTACGGTGCTGCTCCGGCAGTAGCTACTCCGGAATTGTGCGAAGAAGTAGTCCGCAACCATCTGTACAGTAATTCCATCCTCTGCATCCTCTCTTTGCAGGACTGGTTGGCAATAGATGGAAAATGGCGTAATCCAAACGTACAGGAAGAACGTATCAATATACCTGCCAACCCACGGCACTATTGGCGCTATCGCATGCATCTGACGCTGGAACAGCTGATGAAAGCAGAAAGCCTGAACGAGAAAATAAAAGAGTTGATTAAACAGACAGGAAGAAAGCCGGAAAAATAAGCTCCTGTCATCTCCTGATTTTCATAAAAAGCGCCTCTCCCTATTAAATCAACCGGGAGAGGCGTTGTTATTATCAAGATATCCTGTATCTTTGCGGCCATAAAATGAGACAAACACAACAATGGAAGATAACAAAAGCAAACGCATTGACTTTGTAGACCTCACCAAGGGCGTTTGCATCATTCTGGTAGTTATGGCCCACATTGGCGGAGCATTTACCAGGTTTGATGAAGACTCCATGGTATCTTGTTTCCGCATGCCGCTTTATTTCTTCATATCCGGTATCTTCTTTAAATCTTATGAAGGCTTCTTAGGGTTCTTCCTTCGTAAAATCAACAAGCTACTTATCCCATTCACTTTTTTTTATGTCGGAGCTTTTCTGCTAAAGTATGTCGTATGGAAAATAGCCCCCGGTGTATTTCATCTGCCGGTACAATGGAGTGAATTACTTGTTGTGTTTCACGGGCACGATTTAATCAAGTTCAACCCTCCTATCTGGTTTCTGATTGCACTGTTCAATTGTAATATTCTATTCTATTTACTCCATTTCTTACGAGACAGACATCTGAAACTTGTATTCGCCCTCACTCTGCTCATCGGAGCAATCGGTTTCTTCATGGGGAAATACCGTTTTGAGCTGCCACTGTATGTAGATGTGGCCATGACAGCTCTGCCATTCTACGTTGCAGGTTTCTGGATACGCCGTTACAATTTCTTTCTCTTTCCGCATCGGCTCGACAAGCTGATCCCTCTGTTTATCATTGCCGCACTTGCCATCATGTATTTCGTTGCTTTCACCCCGGGGATGCGTACCAACAGTTATCATGGCAATATCTTCCAGTTCTATATAGCCGCTTTTGCGGGTATCTTTATGATTATGTTGCTGTGCAAGAGGGTAAAACACATACCTGTAGTCTCTTACTTAGGACGTTATTCGGTAATCACGCTTGGTATTCATGCACCGATACTTCATTTTTCCGGTCAGTTCGCATCACGGTATATTCATAACGAATGGGCATTAGCCTTCACACTGCTATTCATAACATTGGGCATCTGCATTGCCGTAACGCCCTTCTTCCTGAAAGTAATGCCCCAGGTGGTGGCGCAGAAAGATTTGATAAGAATCAGGTAAGAGTTCTATCCGGTTTGTTGTATCTTTGTAAAAGTATTCATCTTTTCAAGCCAAAATACAGTCATGAATATAAACGCCAGTTATATACATTTAGAGAATATACTCTTCTTTGCCCATCACGGAGTAGCTACACAAGAAACGATTGTGGGGAATGAGTTTTATATCAACCTGAGATTAAAAGTCGGTTTCGCACACGCCATTGAGACAGATGCAGTAGAGGATACGGTGAGTTATGCCGACGTATATACCCTATTGAAAGAAGAAATGGGAATCCCCTCCAAACTGTTGGAACATGTATGCGGACGTATTGCAGAAAGATTATTCCGGGATTTTCCTGCCATTGAAGAAGTAGAAATAAAGTTGTCCAAACGGAATCCACCCATGGGAGCAGATATTGATGCAGCAGGTGTGGAGATGTTTTGCACCAGAGCATGAGAGATGATGAGGAAGAATTTCACCCCATCATTGAGTACTTTTCCCCGGCTCCGGGGAGGAATATCCTCGGCTCCGGGGAGGAGTGTCCTCGGCTCCGGGGAGGAAGCTGTTCCCCGGAGCCGGGAATGTCAGTCGAGAATCGATTGAATTCAGCACGGGGATAACGCAGAAGGGAACTCATTTTTGACTCCCCCCATCGCCTGCCGAACCTCCCCGTGCGGGAAGCACTATTTCTTTTTCTTTCGTTTGTTTACCGATGCTACCGCTTCGGTCACTACCGGTTTGTTTTCAAACCGCTTGGTATAGCCGGAATAATCGGGATGAGTCCGTTCATAATCGGGATCCATAAACAAAGGACTTGATATGATATGGTCAGCTGTAGAGCGGTTGCAGCAGAATACAATATTCTCCACACCGGCCAGACGGGTCAATGCTTTCACATCCGTGTCGTGTGGTTGCAGCGTCATCGGATCGGTAAAGAAGAACAGATAATCGATCTCTCCGTCCACAATACGCGAACCCATCTGTTGGTCACCTCCCAACGGACCGGATTTCAGAATCGTAAAATCCCATTCAACATCGGGATGTTTCTCTTTCAATGCTTCAAGAATCAGCGTACCGGTCGTTCCCGTACAATAGAACTTATGTCCCATCAACAGTTCTGAATTCCAGAGCACCCATTCAATCAGATCTCTTTTCATGGCATCATGTGCCACAAGACCTATTTTTCTTACTAACTTTTTTTCCATTTGCGTTATCCTTTAAAGTCAGACAATTGGGAGAAACGTTTCCGTCCCTTCACATAAAACTGCCACAAGATACTGCTTTTTATTCGTTCGGGAATAGAATCGACATAAGTTTTTCTCAGATTTTCTTCACGGGCTTTCAGGAAATAAGAACGAAGCCGTTTATATTCACTCCGTGCATGAAACACTGCCTTTACATTATCCAACTGCCCTTTCAGTAAGTACTGAAGGGCGGCTACATAGTCGAGAAAAGCCCGTACGCGCATCACCTTATTCAACTCCTGTGGAGGAAGATTTTTATAAAGCATGACAAGATTATTACGAAAATTGAGATAAGTCTTCCGCGGGCTCTCTTTTTTCAGCGTTGCCGCCCCCACATGATAGACAACACTTTGAGGGATACAAACAATACTCCTCCCGCGTGAGCGAAGCCGCCAGCAAAGATCTATCTCTTCCATATGGGCAAAAAAGCGGGCATCGAGTCCACCTGCATCCATATAATCCGCCCGGCGGATAAACAAAGCTGCTCCCGTAGCCCAAAATACCGGAGTAATCGTATCATACTGTCCCCGGTCCTCTTCCACTTCATTCATCACACGTCCCCGGCAAAAAGGATAGCCGTAACGGTCTATGTATCCACCGGCTGCACCGGCATATTCAAACATCTGCTTCTGTCGCCAACTACGTATTTTGGGCTGGCAGGCAGCTACTTCAGGATGAGCATCCATATAACTGACAAGTGGTTCGAGCCAATTCTCCGTTACTTCTACATCCGAATTAAGCAGAACCACATACTCCGCATCCACCTTTTGTAAAGCAAGATTGTATCCTTCTGCAAAGCCGTGATTCTCTTCCAACAAGATCAAACGAGCCATTGGGAAATCATCCCGAAGCATGGCGACCGAAGAATCCGTAGAGCCATTATCGGCCACACAAACCTCTATATCATCCCTATCGGAATGGCAAAGCACCGACGGAAGAAAAGAGCGGAGCATGTCACAACCGTTCCAGTTTAATATAACAACAGATATCTTTTTCATAGTCTTTATAGAATAGTGCCTTTCAACGCTGTACCATCTTCATTAAGCTCTCCCAACAACACATCGACCATTTTATTATCCAACGAAGGATCATTTTCCACTTCTACCCGGATATAATTGGCCGTAAAACCATGCATCGGCATGCCCGCCTTGGTCTTTTCCATAAGTACAGGCATTGTCTGCCCGATGTGACGGACATAAAAAGCCTGCGTTTTTTCATCCGAAAGAGTTAGCAATCTTTGGCTACGCTTATGTTTTTCTTCGGGAGCCACCACATGATCTATCTTCAAAGCCTGTGTACCGGGACGTTCCGAATAACTGAATACATGCAGCTGAGTCACATCCAATCCGGCAATAAAGCGGTAGGCATCTTCAAAATATTCATCCGTTTCACCACGTGTACCCACAATTACATCTACTCCAATAAAGGCATCGGGCATCACTTCCTTGATCTTCTTTATTTTGGAAGCAAACAAAGCCGTGTCATAACGACGCCGCATTAACTTCAGTACATCATCCGATCCGGACTGTAAGGGTATATGGAAATGTGGCATGAATCTGCGGGAATGGGATACGAACTCAATAATTTCATCCGTCAGCAAATTGGGTTCTATGGAAGAAATCCGATAACGCTCAATGCCTTCCACTTCATCCAGTGCTTTCACCAGATCAAAAAAAGTCTCTCCGGTAGTCTTACCAAAATCACCAATATTCACACCTGTAAGTACAATCTCTTTTCCACCTTCGGCAACAGCCTGACGGGCTTGTTCTACCATAGAAGCAACCGTTCCGTTCCGGCTCCGCCCACGGGCAAAGGGAATCGTACAATAAGAACAGAAATAATCACAGCCATCCTGTACCTTCAAGAAAAAGCGGGTACGATCTCCGCGTGAGCATGAAGGTGCAAACGAACGAATATCTTTTGCAGCCGTTGTATGCGCTTCTCCGGCTTCATGCTTTTGCAAATCGCCCAAATACTGAAGCAGATCCTTCTTTTGCTCAGCACCTAACACTACATCAACTCCCTCAATCTTCGCCACATCGCCCGGTTTAAGCTGCGCATAACATCCCGTCACCACAACAAAAGCTCCCGGATGCTGTTTCACCAACCGATGAATGGCCTGCCGACATTTCTTATCTGCCATCTCCGTCACCGAACATGTATTAACCACACAAATATCCGCACGCTCGCCTTTACGCACCGTACGCACACCTGCTTCACGCAGGATTTTACCAATAGTCGAGGTCTCTGAGAAATTCAATTTGCAGCCTAAAGTATAGTAAACAGCTGTCTTATCCTGAAATACAGTGGTATCTATCATAATTTTAACAAACGCATATTGGATGCAAAGTTACACAATCTATGAGAATTAAGTATTAAAAATTAGGAATTAACAACTAAAGGATTTAACCTCTTCATAGACTTTAATTACTATTTTTTGATTCCTAATTAAATTATTATTCCTATTTTTGCACAATTCACTAAAAAACGTGCAATGATAAAAGAGAATTTTATTAAGCTATACGAGAATAGCTTTCAAGAAAACTGGGACCTGCCTTGTTATACCGACTATGACGAGGACTCTGGTTACACATACGGGCAAGTGGCCGAAGAGATAGCCCGCCTCCATCTATTATTCAGACATTGTAGCCTCCGACGTGGTGACAAAATAGCCGTTATCGGAAAAAATAATGCCCGATGGTGCATCGCTTATATGGCAACAATCACCTATGGCGCCATCATCGTGCCGATTCTTCAGGACTTCAACCCGAACGACGTACATCATATTGTGAACCATTCGGAATCTGTTTTTCTCTTTACCAGCGATACCATTTGGGACAATCTCGAAGAAGAAAAACTGACCGGACTCCGCGGTGTATTCTCGCTTACTGACTTCCGTTGTCTGTATCAGCGTGACGGTGAAACGATACAGAAATTCATCAAACATCTGGACAATGAAATGCACCGTGCATACCCCAAAGGATTCCACCGGGAAGATGTGCAATATACCACGCTTTCCAACGATAAAGTCATGTTGCTGAACTATACCTCCGGTACCACAGGTTTCAGTAAAGGTGTCATGTTGACAGGAAACAATCTTGCAGGAAATGTCACCTTCGGAATCCGCACCGAACTACTGAAAAAAGGAGATAAAGTACTCTCCTTCCTTCCGTTAGCACATGCTTATGGCTGTGCGTTCGATTTTCTGACGGCCACGGCTGTAGGTACGCACGTTACCCTGCTCGGCAAAACCCCTTCTCCGAAGATCATAATGAAAGCATTCGAGGAAGTAAAACCCAATCTGATAATCACTGTTCCGCTCGTTATCGAAAAGATATACAAAAACACGATCCAGCCTCTTATCAATAAAAAAGGTATGAAATGGGCATTAAGTATCCCCTTACTTGATAGCCAGATTTATGGTCAGATTCGCAAAAAGCTGATCGATGCATTAGGAGGACGTTTCAAAGAAATTATCATTGGCGGAGCCGCTATGAACCCGGAAGTAGAAGAATTCTTTCACAAGATCAAATTCCCATTTACTATTGGTTACGGAATGACAGAATGCGGTCCGCTCATCAGTTATGCCCCATGGAATGAATTTATCCCTACCTCTTCCGGTAAGATACTTGACATTATGGAAGCACGCATTTACAAAGAAAATCCCGAAGCTGAAACAGGAGAAATCCAAGTACGGGGTGAGAATGTTATGACCGGTTATTACAAAAATCCGGATGCTACCAAGGAAGTATTCACCGAAGACGGCTGGCTGCGCACAGGTGACTTGGGAACCATGGATGCCAATGGCAATATCTTCATTCGCGGACGATTGAAAACGATGATTTTAAGTTCGAGCGGACAAAATATATTTCCGGAGGAAATCGAAGCCAAACTAAATAACCTGCCTTTCATTCTCGAAAGTCTTGTTATTGAAAGAAATAAGAAGTTGGTAGCCCTTGTATATGCAGATTACGAGTCTTTAGATTCATTAGGCCTCAATCAACCGGACAATTTAAAGACCATCATGGATGAAAATCTAAAGAATCTGAATGCAACTGTAGCCAACTATGAGAAGATAAGTCAAATACAACTCTACCCAACAGAATTTGAAAAAACACCTAAGAGAAGTATTAAACGCTATCTATATAATAGTATAGCAGTGAATTAGGTATGTTTTAAAACATGTTGTGAGACAAATAGAAAGTATACTTCAAAAAAAAATATAAAAAAAGTTGGCTTTTCGAGAACAACGTATTCTAAAAGTACATATCTTTGCAGCGTTTTAATAAGCAATTGATTGTATTACAGATTTTAAAAGCAAAGAAAATGAAAAAATTAGTTTTAGTATTCGCAGCTATCGCAGCAGTATCATTCGCATCTTGTGGAAACAAAGCAGCTGAAGCAGCAAAAGCAGAAGCAGATTCTATCCGTATCGCTGACTCAATCGCAGCAGTAGAAGCAGCAGCAGCTGAAGCAGCAGCGGCAATGGATACAGTAACTGTTGATAGCGTAACAGTAACAGAAACTGTAGTAGCTGAATAATTTTAGCTCTGAGAGAATTGAAAGTCTGGCGTGTAAAACACGAACAGACTTTTTTTGTACCTTATACTTCCATCTGACACTTAAAAAACACATTCAACAAACACTCAATCAAATGCGCAACCCCATATTAAGCATTCCATATTAACACCATTAACAATTCCCCAAGATATAGAAACTCTTCATTATAAGAAAACGTACTTTTCATACTTAAAAGTACGTTTTTTGGGTACACAAAAGTACCTATTTAACACCCTATTAAATACTATTCTTTATATCGGATACATTAGATTGTTTTCAAATTGAATATCAAGTAATTACAGATAAACAACACTTTTCTTCCACCCCATCCTGCAAATCTTTAAAAGAGATAGTTGCTTTTTAAGCAAACATCCCCCCCTGACCTTGACACATAAAAAAAAGCCTAATCTCTTTCGAGATCAAGCTTTTCTATATTTAGTAAGTTCTAAATCTTATTCAGCAACTACTTCAAAAGGAATTTCTACAGAAACTTCCTTATGCAATTTTACGATAGCTTTATAAGAACCAACTTCTTTTACTGCGTCTTTTACAACGATTGTCTTTCTGTCAATTTCATGACCCAATTTAGCCAACGCTTCAGCAATCTGAATGTTACTTACAGAACCGAAAATAGTTCCTGTAGAGCTAACCTTAGTTGCAATAGTCAAAGAAACACCTTCCAATTTAGCAGCCATTGCTTCAGCATCTTTCTTGATTTTCTCAAGTTTGTGAGCACGCTGTTTCAGGTCTTCAGCCAACATTTTCTTTGCGGAAGGAGAAGCGATGATAGCTTTTCCAGTCGGGATCAAATAATTACGACCATAACCAGACTTAACAGTTACGATGTCATTCTTATAACCCAAGTTTACTACGTCTTCTTTCAATATAATTTCCATACTTTTCCTCCTTCTTATTTCATCATGTCAGTTACATAAGGCAACAATGCCAAGTGACGTGCTCTCTTCACAGCCTGCGCAATACGACGTTGGAACTTCAAAGAAGTACCTGTGATACGGCGCGGAAGGATTTTACCCTGTTCATTCAAGAATTTCTTCAAGAATTCAGGATCTTTGTAGTCGATATAACGAATACCACTCTTTTTGAAACGGCAGTATTTTTTCTTCTTAACGTCTACTGAAGGCGGAGTCAAATATCTGATTTCTGATTGAACTTGTTGTGCCATGATTAATCCTCCTTTTTGCTTGATTTAACACTTCTTCTTTTTGCAGCATATTCTGCAGCGTACTTATCCATCTTGAAAGTCAAGAAACGGATAACACGTTCGTCACGACGGAAGTTCAACTCCAACTTGTCGATAACAGTCGGGTCTGCGTTGAACTCGATTAACTGATAGAAACCTGTAGACTTCTTCTGAATAGGATAAGCCAATTTCTTCAGTCCCCAGTTCTCTTCATTGATAATCTCAGCACCCTCAGCCTGAAGGATACCTTTGAATTTTTCTACCGCTTCCTTCATCTGAACATCAGATAAAACGGGAGTTAAAATGAAAACGGTTTCGTATTGATTCATACTCGTTTAATTAAATAAATAAATTATTTGATTTAAAAATGCGGGTGCAAAGTTAGGCATTTTATTGTGAACTACAAACATTTAATCTTTTTTTGTATCACAAGATAGGAATTTACACAGAAGAGCTATACCTTTGCAAAGTTGTTGAAACAATAATTTCATGATAGAACAATTTAACTTTGACATCCGGCTTATTTTTGCCATTCTCAATGGTAAGGTTTCCGCGGCTATAAACCGGAAACTGTATCGTAACTTCCGTCAGGGCGGTTTGGAAATCAGTCCCGAACAGTGGACCGTGCTCATTTTTCTTTGGGAAAAAGACGGAGTTACACAACAAGAGTTGTGTAATGCAACTTTTAAAGATAAACCCAGTATGACCCGATTGATAGATAATATGGAACGCCAACATTTGGTTGTCCGCATTTCAGACAAAAAAGACCGCCGTACCAATCTCATCCACTTAACCAAAACCGGTAAGGAGTTAGAGGAAAAAGCACGTATTATAGCTAATCGTACCCTTATGGAGGCTCTACAGGGCATCACTGTAGAAGAGTTAAGCGTAAGTCAGGAAGTCTTAAGAAAAATATTCTTCAATACGAAAGATTAAGTATTGGCAAGTATGTAAAAACAGACTATTTACGCTGATTAATAGTTTTTTTGCATAAATAATTTCGCCCGTTAAAGAATTATGCTTTAATTTGTGACCAGGAATAAAATAATCTATTAAAATACACACACATGAAAGTCTTATTAAAGAATTTAGGATTAATATTAATTTTGGTCGGAGTAATTATTCTGATCGCCTGCTCCCTGACTGGTAATGTAAATAACAATACTATTTTGGGAACTTCGATACTCTTGGTAGTATTAGGTCTTGTTTCTTATATTATCATTAATAAGAAAATAGCAGATTAATATTTAACGAAACTAAAAAAAGGGCCGGAAATGAATATTTCCGGCCCTTTTTTTAGTTTCGTTTTTTCTCCTTCCTTAGTTTTCAACTTCGGGAGTAATCAATTTATATCCTTTTCCATGAATGTTGATAATCTCAATAGAGTCATCTTCTTTCAGGTGTTTACGCAATTTAGTGATGTACACATCCATACTACGTGCATTGAAGTAGTTATCATCAATCCAGATAGTCTTTAAAGCGAAGTCACGTTGCAGGATTTCGTTGGCATGTGCACAAAGCAAGCCAAGTAACTCAGATTCTTTGGTAGTCAGTTTCGTCTGCTTTCCTTCTGAAGCAAGAATCTGCTTCTGAGTATCAAAGGTAAACTTACCAATCTTATAGATGTTACTTTCTTTATTTTTCTTTCCGCGTACACGTCTCAGAATAGCTTCGATTCTGAAAGTAAGTTCTTCCATACTAAACGGCTTGGTGATATAATCGTCCGCACCGATTTTGAATCCTTCCAGAATATCTTCTTTCAGTGTTTTTGCAGTCAGGAAGATAATAGGAATTTCGGCATTGGCAGCACGCACATCCTGTGCCAAAGTAAATCCGTCTTTTTTAGGCATCATTACGTCAAACACACACAAGTCATATTTATTCTTCAGGAAAGCCTTATAACCAGCTTCCCCATCGGGATACAACTCAGCAGAATAACCTTTTGCCTGTAAATATTCTCTTAAAAGCATGCCAAGATTTTCATCATCTTCGCACAATAAAATACGCAGTTTCTCGTCCATATCAATCATTTTTTAATAAAGGTAATGCAATTATAAATTTAGTTCCTACATTCAATTCGCTCTCTGCCCGAATGGTTCCTTTATGGTCCTGAATAATCTTCTTCACATAGGCCAATCCCAATCCGAAGCCCTTTACATCGTGCAGATTACCTGTATGCACGCGATAGAACTTATCGAACACCTTTTTAAGGTTTTCTTTCTTTATACCAATACCGTTGTCCTGTATAGAAATCATCAGCTTACCCGGTTCATTCCAGGTTTTGACGTTCAGCAACAGTTCTTCTTCCGGTTTCTTGTATTTCACCGCATTGTCCATCAGATTGAAGATCACATTCGTGAGATGCATTTCATCTGCAAATATAACAGGATCGGTGGCCTCAAGGTTCGATGTAATCTTACCATTATATCGTTCCACTTTCAAAGTGAACGTATTAATCACCCCTGTTATCAGTTCGTTAGCATCAATTTCCTTCATCTTGAGCGTCGCCTTTTGACGGTCGAACATTGACATCTGAAGCACTTTCTCCACCTGGAAGCGGAGCCGTTTCGTTTCGTCATTGATCACTCCCGATATATGCTGGAACATCTGTGGTGACTTACCCACCGCAGGGTCCTTCAACATCTGTGCCGCCAATGAGATGGTTGATATCGGTGTCTTGAACTCATGCGTCATATTATTGATAAAGTCATTCTTCATTTCTGTCAGCTTCTTCTGACGGAATACTATATATATAGTAAAGATGAACGTTATCAACAGTACTAAAGTGAATATCATTGACGGGATCATAAAACTCACCGAATCAAAGATATAATCCTTTTTCCCGGGAAAGTGTATCTTTACAATACTCATTTTAGCCGGCGGGTCATTCTGGAAAAGCGGCTGAGTATATGAATCCTCATTTCCTTTCCCTTCGTAGTCCGCACAGCGGTATACTTCCCGCCCATCTTTATCGACCACCGTAAAGTGATAAGGCAATTCTATTCCATTATTAAGAAGTGCCGACTTCAGGTAGTCGTCCAGATCTTTAAATCTTACGCGTTCGCCTATCGACTTGTCACTGGCACGGTAAACCATTTGCAGTGCAACTTCATCGAGCAGAACCCGCTGATACATATACCGATTCTTAACTGCATCGAGCAAAGATTTCGATGTTTTTGGAATCGTATTTCCACCATGTCTGCGCGAAATCATCATCTTGGGCAACTCTGACGGTTTGTTAGTCATTACTTTTAATTCAAAGTCCGTCATTATTCTTCCATCCGGTGATTTCACCGTAAATCGCTGTGTTTGCTGCACCAAATCATCCCCTTGCATAGAAGAGGAAGCGGTCAGCGCTTTCCGTTCCGCTTCAGTAATATCTTCCCTCAGCCAACGGTCGGTTTCCGCAAATTCCACATCTTTTGATACCTGATACAAGCTATTACGCACAGAGTTATCAAATTGTTCTTTGCGCATCTTCACCATTGCCTCTATATAACTTACCTGTAAGTAAAGTAATCCGAGGAAGGAAAGACCCATTACAATACCTAATATCCAGATTGTTGACTTTTTCATAGCAACAAAATTAACACTCCCTAATTAACATACCTAACACATTAACCTATTTTAATCGTACATTCTCGTAAATTAACCGAAAGGTAATATTTAGCTCATGTTCTGACGACTATAACAAAACAATATATCCTTTGGTTTGCAAATTTAATAAAAAATTAAATCTTTCTCTTAGGAATTTCTACTTTTCTTAATCATTGTTAAGTGAAAAAGCCGCCCCCCTTTCGAACGAAAGAAGGACGGCTAAAGCATTATAAACGAATAATTACTCCTCCACCTGTTTGGCTTCGAAGTCTTTTATTAACTTATCCTGTACATCAGAAGGCACAAGTTCATAACTTGCGAATTTCATAATGAACGAAGCACGCCCTCCGGTGAGTGAGCTAAGCGCTGTTGAATAAGAAGACATTTCTTTAAGAGGTACTTTAGCTATTAGTTTTTCAAACCCTTTCTCGCTATTCATACCCATAATCATGGCACGACGTCCCTGAAGATCACCCATCACATCGCCCATCTTATCCGACGGTACAAACACCTCTACGTCATAAATAGGTTCCAGAATCTTCGGACCGGCATTCTTGAAGGCTTCGCTGAAAGCATTACGTCCTGCCAGCATGAATGAGATTTCATTGGAGTCTACCGGGTGCATCTTTCCGTCGTAAACAATAACGCGTACATCACGGGCATAGGACCCCGTCAACGGACCTTGTTCCATCCGAGACATGATACCTTTCAAAATAGCAGGCAGGAAACGTGTATCAATAGAACCACCTACGATACTGTTAACAAATACCAATTTTCCTCCCCATTCCAATGGGACTTCTTCTGTTCCTTTTACATTGATCTTGAACTCCTGTCCGTTGAACTTATAAGTATCGGGCACGGGCATGCCTTCTTTATAAGGTTCGACAATGAGGTGTACTTCACCGAACTGTCCGGCTCCACCCGATTGTTTTTTATGACGATAATCGGCACGGGCAGCTTTTGTGATTGTTTCACGGTAGGGAATTTTCGGTTCCTCGTATTTCACTTGTAGCTTTTCATTGTTTTCCAGACGCCACTTCAAAGTACGGAGGTGGAATTCTCCCTGTCCATGCACCAGTGTCTGTTTCAATTCTTTAGACTGTTCAATAACCCACGTCGGATCTTCTTCACGCATACGGTTCAAGATACTCATCATCTTTTCCACATCTGCTTCATTGACAGGTTTAATGGCACGCGAGTATTTTGAATTAGGATACTTAATAAAGTTAAATTTGTTATCGCAGTCTTTTCCATTCAGTGTATTGCCTGTTTTTACGTCTTTCAGTTTTACGGTAGCGCCAATATCACCTGCGCAAAGCTCTTCTACTTTGACACGGTTGGAGCCGGCCACTACGTAAAGTTGCGCCATACGCTCTTTTGAGCCACGGTCGGCATTGAGCAAATCGTCACCTTCGTGTACTTTTCCACTCATTACTTTAAAGTAGGATACTTCACCGATATGGGGTTCAACACTCGTTTTGAAGAAATAAAGAGAGGTAGGACCATTTACATCAGGAGCTATTTCTTTTCCGGCCGTATTAGTTACTTTTGGCATTTGAGAAACAAACGGAACAACGTTGCCTAAGAACTCCATCAAGCGGCGTACTCCCATGTCTTTGCCTGCACATACACAAAATACGGGGAACATTCCGCGGGCGGCAAGTCCTTTGCGGATACCATCGCGCATTTCGTCTTCTGTCAGCGAGTCTTGCTCAAAGAACTTTTCCATGAGTTCTTCGTCATTTTCAGCAGCAGCCTCTACAAGTGCCTTATGCCATTCCATAGCCTTATCCATCTCTTCGGCAGGAATATCTTCGATGATAGGGGCTCCCCCTTCTGGTTTCCAGGAGTACTTTTTCATCAACAGGACATCGATCAGCGAATTAAACTCGGGACCTGTATTGATCGGATACTGGATAGGAACCACTTTTGAGCCATAAGCTTCTTTTAATTGTTCAAGGATATTATCATAATCGCATTTATCATTATCAAGCTGGTTGACAAGGAAAATGACGGGTTTATTCAATTTTTCGGTGTAGCGGAAATGATTCTGTGTACCAACTTCAACGCCGTATTGGCCATTGAGAAGAATAATTGCGGTGTCGGTCACATTCAGTGCGGTAACTGTGCCTCCTACAAAGTCGTCCGAACCCGGACAGTCTATCATATTCAGCTTTTTATTGTTCCATTCTACATGGAATACGGTGGAGAAAACGGAGTAGCCATACTCTTGTTCAACGGGGAAATAGTCACTAACTGTATTTTTTGCGGCAATAGTTCCGCGACGTTTTATAACACCACTCTCGAAAAGCATTGCTTCCACGAGAGTGGTTTTCCCAGATCCAGAACTTCCCAAGAGGGCTATGTTCTTAATTTCGTTCGTCTGATATACCTTCATAATCAATAAGATTTAAATGAATTACTCAGTATGTTCTCGCATACCATTTATTTAAGTGTCGCAAATTAGGAATTAATAAGGGGAAAAGCAACAAAGGACACAGTGTTACTAAACAATGTTATGCAACACATTGCGTAAATCTTCTTCCTCGGCTCCGAGGAACAACCTCCTACCCGGAGCCGAGTGCTTCCCGTACGGGGAGGTGCGACAGGCGATGGGTAATTATTAAAATACAGATAAATACGCTGGGGAAAAGTTTGATTCCTTTCTGTATGGATTTGGATGTATTTCACCACAGAGTAACACGGAGTTCCACAGAGTTTAAATCTTTATTGAAACGCAGATGAACGCAAATTTTCGCAAAGGGAAACAAATAGATGATAAAGAACTACAATCTTTTAATCTGTGTTTATTTGTGTTAATCCGCGTTTTATTAGATAAATAATGCTCTGTGAAACTCTGTAGTGAGTTTTGCTCATTACTATTCAGTTTTGAACTTAATGGTGTTTGTCATTGCTATCAGTCTCTTTCTCCGGTATTGATAAAGTTCTATCTCGTAGAGTAACGTATGAAGCCTCGGTGTGTAACGTTGTTTTAGATGTACATGTAAAGCGGTACGACATGTGCATGTGGGACAGCACGACATGTGCATCTCATGCTGCTTTACATGTACATCTAAAACAAGACTGCACACCGGGGAAAGGAACATTCCTTTCTGAGAAAGACAAAGTACAACACCGAACAAGGGGATCGATGCCGTCTACAGGTACTTCCGCTATCGAAAAGATAGGGTCATAATCTTCGTCACTGTACGGTTTTGAATATATTTCACCACAGAGGACACAGAGTTTTAAATCTTTATTGAAACGCAGATGAACGCAGATTTTCGCAAAGGGAAATAACGATAAAATAAAGAACTACAGTTTTTTAATCTGCGTTCATCTGCGATCATCCGCGTTTCATCAGAGAAAATAATATCTCTGCGCCCTCCGTGTCCTCTGTGGTGAACTGATTCATTTCCGATCTGATTTGAATCAATTCCACTAACAGGTATAGTAAATAGTTAAATCCTCACACACGATAACCACTTTATGAACCTAAAATCTTACTTTTGCGGACTAAACAACATAACCAGACTATGGCAGGTATCTACATTCATATTCCTTTTTGTAAAACCCGTTGTATCTACTGTGATTTCTACTCCACCACACACAGTGAACTCAAAGAGAGATACATCCACGCCCTTTGCCGCGAATTGGAGATACGCCGGCAATACCTGCAAGGGGAACCCATAGAGACGATCTACTTTGGCGGTGGTACTCCATCGCAGCTTTCCGGAGAAGATTTTCAACAAGTATTTGACACCATTGAAAAGACTTACGGAATGAAGCAAGTGCAAGAAATCACTTTAGAAGCCAATCCGGACGATCTCACTCCGCAATATGTGCAAACGCTTGCCAAGCTGCCATTCAACCGTATCAGTATGGGATTACAGACTTTCGACGAGGCTACTCTGCGCCTGCTCAATCGCCGGCACACAGCGGCACAAGCGATCACTGCCATAGAACGCTGCCGGGAAGCAGGATTCCGAAACATCAGCATTGACCTCATCTATGGACTGCCCGGAGAAACGGCAGAACGCTGGGAACATGATCTGACGCAGGCTATCGCACTGAACCCGGAACATATCTCTGCCTACCACCTGATCTATGAAGAAGGTACACCTATATATAAGATGTTGCAACAACACCGCGTCAGCGAAGTAGACGAGGAAAGTAGCGTGCACTTCTTCTCCAGCCTCATCGACCGGCTCACGGTAGCCGGATATGAGCATTATGAGATATCCAACTTCTGCCGCCCGGGATACCCTTCACGGCACAACACCTCATATTGGCAGGGAATTCCGTATTTAGGTTGTGGCCCGTCGGCACACTCATTCAACCGTCGTGAACGAGAATGGAACATAGCTTCCCTCAATAAATATCTCCTGGGAATTGAAAGCGGAGAACGAGTTTACGAAACGGAGATTCTGGATACTACCACACGATACAATGAATGTATCATCACTTCCATACGTACCAGCCAGGGGCTTTCACTAACAAAGTTAAAAGAAGAGTTCGGTACGGAACTGTGGCAATATTGCCTCAACATGGCCGCCCCTTCTATTAAAAACGGCATGCTGGAAGAAAGGGAAGGCAATCTACGCCTCACCCGCAAAGGGATATTCATATCCGACAGTATCATGAGCGACTTACTTAAAGTAGAAGAATAACACAAAGACTCTCACCATGACCGAATCAGAAGTACGAAAACTACTACGGCAGATGAAGGAATGGAGTTCTCAAACCGCCTTCCGCCGTTTTTATGACCTGACGTACGACCGCCTGTTCCGCATTGCCTATTATTACGTGAAGCGGGAAGAGTGGGCACAGGAGATTGTGCTCGATGTGTTTCTAAAACTTTGGGAGCAACGTAGTACACTCCCTGAAGTGAGAAACATTGAAGACTATAGCTTTATACTTGTCAAAAATGCATCCCTCAATTATCTGGAGAAGGAGATGAGACGGGATACCCTCACGAGCCATGAACTACCCGACGAAACGGAAGGTGCTTCCCGTTCGCCTGAAGAAGAAATGATCGGCGAAGAGCTTTTTGCCCGTTACGTGAAAGCACTGGATCGCCTGCCTCAACGCTGCCGGGAAGTGTTTATACGCATACGTGAAGAGAAACAAAGTTATGCTCAGGTGGCAGAAGAATTGGGCATCAGCACCAAAACCGTAGACGCCCAGCTACAGAAAGCAACCGGACGCCTGAAAGAGATGATCATACGTGCCGAGATAGATTAACATTTATTCACCAGAACGGCATAGGGAATCCGTCAAAGACGCCTGTCTTTATAAGTGAATAATGTTTTTAATCAAAAATAGACTGACGTATGAAAAGATTCTATTCTCAGGCAGCCATGACACTGTTGGCAAGCCTCTTGTTGCTGGCATGCGACAACAAGAAAAAAGACTATCCTACAGACTATGTAGGGTTTGAGCGCTCAACACAAACCTACTATTACAACCCGGCCAATCAGGAAGAAACGCTGGAAGTAAAAGTAATTGCCGTTGATAAAAAGAAAGAAGACAGAGAAGTTAAACTAAACATTCACCAGTCCAACATACCAGGAATAGGTACGATTTATAAACTGACCAACGACCGGCTGACTATAAAAGCCGGAAAGAAAGAAGCAAAGACAACCATCGTACTCTCTCCGAAGAAGGCTATCAGAGGGCAAGTTATCCAGATAAGTTGTACACCGCTGTGGGAAGGTGGACAAACATCCAAACTGGCTATTGAGCTGATGCCCAAATAAAGGTACTTCCCGCACGGGGAGGTACGCCAAGCGATATTTAGGCATTGGCATATTATTCAAAAACAGAATGAAATATACAGAAACAGAAGCAGAGAAAATACTCGAAAAGCTCATAGCCTCTACCCGTTCTCCAAGAGGACGGTTTTCGGCAGAAGAGAGTTACAAATTGTTGGAAAGACGGCTGCCTGCCCTTAATAAACGTACCTTCAGGACGAGAAGCATACGAATATTCTCAGCAGCGGCAGCAGTTATCTTACTTTGTGTGATGAGTTGGCTGGCATATGACTATATGGGTCCGGTGGACATGCAAACCGTCTCCACTCTTGCCGAATGCAGGAGCATACAGCTCCCGGACGGAACGAAGGTGATGCTCAACCACTTCTCTTCACTGACCTATCCGGAACGTTTTCGTGGAAAACGACGCGAGGTAACACTAAATGGCGAAGCCTATTTTGAGGTAAGTAAGAACGCGAAACATCCGTTCATCGTACAGGCCGAAGCCGTCAGAGTGCAAGTGTTGGGCACTCACTTCAATATAGAATCCTACCCCAATGATCCGGAAGTAAAAACAACCCTGTTTGAAGGTTCTGTAGCTGTAACCATTGCCAACAACCCCAAACGTATTATATTACGCCCTAACGAAAGTGCTATATATAATAAGGAGAACGGAAACCTGACCCTTGAAACGCCCCAAAATGCTGCCGAAGAAATAGCCTGGCGGAGCGGATCATTCATTTTCAACCATCTGCCTTTACAGGAAATAGTACGGGAACTCAGTAATTCATTCGGGGTAGAAATAAAAATTGAAGATGAAGCATTGTACAACTACCACCTTACAGCACGATTCAGCAACGGAGAAAGTCTGGAAGAAATCCTGCATCTGCTGCAACAAGGAAGAGACTTTGAGTACAAACGAAACGAAAAAGGAATAATTATCAATGCAAAATAGTTGGAGTGTTTCCCACACGGGGAGGTACGACTAGCGATGATTTATTAAAACGCAGATGAATGCAGATTTTCGCAAAGGGAAACAAATAGATAATAAAGATCCACAGTCTTTTAATCTGCGTTTATCTGCGATCATCCGCGTTTCATCAAAGATTTAAACTCGGTGGAACTCTGTGTTACTCTGTGGTGAAATACATTCAAAACTGATCAATCATGAAACATATACATACATCTCTCATAAGAAGCCTGATGCTGATAGGCGGAGTACTTCTTTTCGCATTACAGACACAGGCACAGAAAGCTGAAACAAAACTTTCGTTCAGCATTCGCAATGCCACACTGGAAGAGTTCGTCAAACGAATAGAAAACTCCACCGGTTTCTCTTTCATTTATGGAGAAGAGGTGAAAATGAACCACCGTCTCACACTCGATGTCAAACAGAAAACAATACCGGAGATACTCGATCTGGCCTTTGCCAATGAACCCGTAAAATACCAGATAACCGGACGGCACATCCTTTTGCAAAAGAAAAAACAAAAACCTGTAAGCCGCAAGTTCACTATCAGCGGATATGTGACAGACGGAACGTCCTCCGAGACGTTGATTGGCGCTAACATCCTTGAGAGTCGTCAACAGCAAGGCACTACTACCAATCCTTACGGTTTTTATAGCATCACTTTACCTGCAGGAGAGACAGAACTAAGTTTTTCGTATTTAGGATACACCACCCGACAGTACAGACTCGAATTGAGTAAAGATACTCTGATCAACGTGCTCATGCAAGACAACAACCAGCTGGAAGAGGTGGTCATTGTATCCGACAAAGCAGAAGCAGGCATAACCGCCACGCAAATGGGAGCCCAGGAAATACCTATTGCACAAATCAAGAATACTCCCAGCATTCTGGGAGAGGCCGATGTGATGAAAACCATTCAACTGATGCCTGGCGTACAGGCTGGCGTAGAAGGATCTGCCGGACTGTATGTACGTGGTGGCGGCCCAGACCAGAATCTTATCCTGCTGGACGGTGTACCGGTATACAATGTAGACCACCTGTTCGGTTTCTTCTCTGTTTTTACGCCGGAAGCAGTGAAAAAAGTAACACTTTTCAAGAGTTCCTTTCCCGCCCGCTTCGGTGGGCGGCTTTCGTCAGTGGTAGATGTACGTAGCAATGACGGAGATATGAAGAAATATCACGGTACGCTCAGCGTAGGACTTCTTTCCAGTAAAATCCAACTGGAAGGGCCAATCATCCGGGATAAAACATCCTTTAATATTTCGGCACGCCGTTCTTATATAGATCTGATAGCGAAACCTTTCATGCCGAAAGATGATAAAATAAGCTACTACTTCTACGATATAAATGCTAAAATCAACCACAAATTCTCAGACCGAAGCCGCCTGTTTCTGAACTTCTACAACGGAAAGGACAGCTACTATTTTAAAACGACGGATTCTTCTTCATCAATGTACAAAGACAAGATGTCACTCAACTGGGGAAACACCATCGCTACGGCCCGCTGGAACTATATATTCAACCAGAAGCTGTTCAGTAACACCACCGTGGCTTACAACAAATACCGGATGGACGCCAACTCTACGGTATACACAAAAACAAATCTCATCGAAAGCATAAGTGAGAGTAATTACCACTCCAACTACCACTCGGGCATCTGCGACTGGAGCTATCTGATAGATTTCGATTATAACCCCACGCCCGCCCATCATATCAAATTCGGTGCCGGATATCTCCATCACGATTTCCGCCCGGAAGTAGCTACCTCCAAAATACAGGAAAAGGAAGATGGAATAACCAAACAGGATACCCTCTACAACAGTATCTCCAACAGTACAATCCAGGCACACGAAGTATCCGCCTATATAGAAGATAATTTCGACATAGGTTCACGGTTACGTATGAATGTAGGGCTGCACTTATCGATGTTCCGGGTACAGAGGAGAAACTATTTCTCGGTTCAACCACGTGTTTCAGCCCGGTATCAACTGACCAAGCATACCGCTCTGAAAGCTTCTTATACTAAAATGAGCCAATACATACATCTGCTCTCCTCCACTCCCATCTCTATGCCCACAGATCTTTGGGTGCCTGTAACCAGCAAAATAAAGCCGATGCAGGCCCACCAATATTCATTGGGAAGCTACTACACGGGACTTACCGGTTGGGAATTTTCTGTAGAAGGATATTATAAACAGATGCGTAACGTACTGGAATACAAAGAAGGAGTCAGTTTCCTTGGCTCTTCTTCCGGATGGGAAAACAAAGTAGAGATGGGTAAAGGACGTTCCATGGGAATAGAGTTCATGGCACAGAAAACTACCGGAAAAACAACCGGCTGGATAGCCTACACACTGGCCAAAAGTGACCGGAAGTTTGCCATAGGAGGCATCAACAACGGAGAACGGTTTCCCTATAAATACGACCGCCGCCACAACCTGAGCCTGGTGGTAAATCATAAGTTCAGCAACCGGATTGATATAGGCGCTTCATGGATATTCTCTACAGGCGGCACAGCTACGATTGCCGAAGAAGTTACCGCCATCATCCGTCCGGGAGAGGATGCCATACAGCAAAAAGATTACATAGAGAAACGGAATAACTACAGATTGCCTGCCAGCCACCGGTTGAACATAGGAGTAAACTTCAACAAAAAGACCAAACATGGAGTACGCACCTGGAATATAAGCCTTTATAATGCTTACAATGCCATGAATCCAACAATGATATACAGTAACAACTCCGGAGGATATGCCTCTTATATCAAAAACCAGGAAGATGGAAAGGTATATCTTCAATACATACCAGCCAAACGAAAGATCACCAAATTAACGTTATTACCCTGTGTGCCTTCAGTAACTTACACCTATAAATTTTGAGCATTATGACAACAAGATACATACTTCCACTCCTCATGCTAATGATATTCATCTGCAGTTGCGAAAACGAAATAGACTTCAACAAAGCCGCCCGTCCGCCCAAACTGATAATGAACGCATTGATCAATGCCGACAGCACAAACAATATACTCTACCTAAATAAAACAGGGCAATATGTAATAAGCGACGTCACCAATGCCAGTGTAGAAGTGCGGGTAAACGATGTATTGGTGGAAACACCCAAAGCAATACCTATCCCCACCGGAGATTTTGTATCCTTACAGAAACGTTTCCTCATCACCACTAAATTTCATCCGGGAGACAAAGTACGTATTGATGCCCGCACCGGAGACGGAGAATTTCATGCCTGGGCAGAAGTAGTAGTGCCACAACCACCAATACCTATAGAAAAAGTAGATACCGCTACTGCTCTTGTCTGCGAATATGGCAACTATTACAACCGGTTGCTTCGCTACCGTATCACCTTCTCAGACCGTCCGGACGAAAAGAACTACTATCGTCTCGTTCTGGAACGTCGCTACACACTGTATGCAACCATGTACAGACGGGGTACAATAAGTGGCAGCCTGGCACTAAAAGATACAGTACTTACACAACAAAATTTCCGAATGCTCCCTCGTGAAGATGTAGTCTTGACAGACGGACATCCCACCACCTCTGAAGATGATGAAAACGGTATGTTTGAACAAGCCCAGAACACATATGGGGTATTCGATGACAGCCGCTTCTCCGGACAGTCGTATACAATGACGGTGTATCCATCCGGTTCAGATAGCTGGCCCTATCTCTTTGAATCCCACGATGTCACGCGGAGAACACTGGATACTTACGTCCGGATACTTAGTATCAGTGAAACAGATTTCCAGTATTTAAAAGCACTGAATCTTAGCGAATCGGACTTTGCAGATGACGTGACTATGGAACCTGTCACTTTTGCCAGCAATGTTCATGGAGGACTTGGCATTGTAAGTATCAGTACAGAAACAAGTGTAAAAATCAACATATCCGACGAGAAATATGACCCATATAATCCCTATTAAAAGCCATGAAAACCATCTATCTATTACTCCTGACCAGCCTTCTCCTCTGTTCCTGCCGTAGTAGCCGGAGCATGCAGAAGGAGATAAACCCAATGAAGTCCGATCTGTTTTACGAACTCACCTCCCCCGCTTATCAGGGAGAAGCCAAACGAACCGTATATCTGGACTTTATTGACTACTCCAATCTGGACTACTATACCACAGTGAAAAAGAGAGGTGGATTTGCAATTCCTCTACTCCTCTATATCTACGAAACCAACCGCTTCAACGTCCGGTTAGGCGAAGGCTCACTGACACAAACTTATCGTGAATTTCTCACCGAAGCTTTGCTGACCGAATGTAATACTCCCGATTTCATTCTGAAACCTTCTCCTGTGCGCCCCGTCAGGAAAAATGCACGCCGAATGCCCAGAGAACTATTAGGAGACAGCATTCCAACTGCCCTACCCGACTCTGCGTTAAGCCTGAAAGTGAAAATACTTCATAACGAAACCTACTCCGGAGTGAAACTGAAAGAAAGCAGTTACCTGTGGTTCGGCGGCGAATACATCACTTTCCCCAATCACCGTGCCAATGATGCCAATACCGACTTATCCATTGCCGTACGTTTATCAAGGGGAGACGATTGCCTACTGGACAAAACCTATACCGTCCATCACCGGCAACAAGCCCCCGACCGTGGATACGAAAACTCCGTTCAGGCCAACGAAATTTGTCTGCGTACCATGACCGAATGTCTTTCAATAGCAACCCAAGAAATAGTAGAAAATATCTGTCAGGAACTAAACCTGATACTGGCTGCATCCTGAGAAAATAGTATCTTTGCAGCCTAATAATGTAAAAGATATGTTCACTATCATAGGAATAATGCTCACCGGGATGCTCACCGGCTATCTGCTACGCAGTAAAAAGCTTTCATGGATTCATAAAGTTATCACACTATTGATATGGTTACTGCTTTTTCTACTGGGCATTGATGTAGGAGGAAATGAAACCATCATCAAAGGATTGCATACCATCGGGCTGGAAGCCATCATTATCACACTGGGTGCTGTTGCAGGAAGTGTATTGGCAGCATGGGCATTGTGGTACTTTATATACATAAGGTATAGAAAGGAGATAAAACAATGAAAGGTAGCCTCATCATTGTCTCATTCTTCGTTGTGGGCACCCTTTGTGGCTTATACCACCTGATTCCATCTGATTTCATACATAGCAAACTAAGTTATTACGCCTTGTGCGCACTTATGTTTTGTGTAGGCGTCAGCATTGGCAATGATCCTAATACACTGAAAAGCTTCCGTTCGCTCAACCCAAGACTGGTGTTTCTTCCCATCATGACCATATTAGGAACATTAGCCGGCTGTGCTGTAGTCAGCCTGTTCCTGAGCCATCGTTCACCGACCGATTGCATGGCAGTAGGCGCAGGATTTGGTTATTACTCTCTTTCCAGTATCTTTATCACTGAATACAAAGGCCCGGAGTTAGGTACTATCGCACTCTTATCAAACATCATACGCGAAATTATCGCTCTACTCTGTGCCCCATTATTAGTCAGATACTTTGGACGCCTCGCACCCATTTCTGCTGGTGGTGCCACCACAATGGATACTACCCTCCCGATCATAACCCGCTGCTGCGGAAAAGAATTTGTGATCGTTTCCATATTTCATGGTTTTATAGTAGACTTCAGCGTGCCCTTTCTCGTAACATTATTCTGTTCCGTGTAGGCAAACATATTACAATTAGATTACAAATCTACCTCTATTCCACTCTTTTTATTAGCATATTCTTGATCTACATCAAGAAATGATGCTATACAGTACACTTTTCTCCCCAACCTCTTTTATGTTCTAAAACATATCCTTATATTTGCATAGGTAAAAAGAAAGACTAAGCGCTTAAGTCGGTTTTCAATAGGTATTAGATTTAGTTATTAGGATTAGTTTTTAGGTATAACAATTAAAAAGTAGGTATTATGAAAAGATTAGGATTAACATTAGTGGCAGCACTCTGCCTGGCTGCGACTACTTTTGCAGCAGGAAACCAACCTACTACTGCAAAATGGGAAGGTAACATCAATGTAAATAAGTTAAGTCAATATTTGAATCTGAATTCAATGCAGAGCGAAGAGGTCTCTAATATCTGTGAATATTTCACAGAACAAATGGGCCGGGCCGCTTCAGCCAAAAAGAATAAGGAAGCCAAATTGCACAATGCAATTTACGGAAACTTGAAATTGATGAAAAGAACGCTCACAAATGAACAGTATAGCAAATATGCAGCATTACTGAACATCACCTTGAAGAATAAAGGTATCGAGCTGAACAAGTAAAATGATTATTATATAAATGTAAAAAGAGTGTCAACAGTTTTATCTGTCGGCACTCTTTTTTTATCTATCTTCAGGTGCTGTTACCTTCATCATCGGATAGTCACCAATGTCGCCCCGAAACCATATTCCTGAAAGGAAGCATCCTGATAACGGCAGGTACTGTATTTACGTTTCAATTCGTCAAGCAAAGCTTTCCGGAGCACTCCATCACCCTTACCGTGAATGAAAACGATTTTCTGTTCGCGTTTACCCTTATACTTCTCCATTACCTCACGGAATTTATCCAGCTGATAATTCAAGATTTCACTGTTACTCATACCATGTGCATCATCCAACAATTCATTAATATGGAGATCTATTTCTATAATACCATTCGAGCTGCTACGTTTGACTATCGGTTGTGATCTGGGTTTCTCCACCTCTTTTTTCTGCAATAAAGCCACTTGAATATCTTCTGCAGAAACATAGACCTGTTTGACAGGCACATCATTCGTTACGATATCATACACCAGAGCCGGTTCTTCAAAGAAATCTGACTCGCGGAAAGTATGCAGTTTATAGAATTTCACCGTATCAATACGTAATTCCACACTAACGGCGGGTTTCATTGCAAAAGTCTTACCATCTTTAAAAGCAATGAATTGTACGGCAACACGTTCCATCTCATTCAACACATCTTTAGCAAAATCTTCCAGAAAGAGCTTTGTATTAGGATCTACTAACCCGTGTGAACGAACTTTCCATGCCTTTCCTTCGGCACTGAGGTATGTATAATAGAGATAGTAATTGCTATCATTCACCAGATAAGCCTCAAAGGAAGTACTGCTGATAGCTTTCACATCTTCGGGCACAAAAGCCAGCATCACATTAAGCATATCGCCACCACGAGTTTCGGGTTGACGTTGCACCGCGGGCATCTCCGGCTTCATCGGCTTAGCAGGTCCCTCGGCTTTTGAGGGAGCAGGAGCCGCTTTCCTTTTCATATTATAATCGTCCGTATCAATCACCACACATTCACGCATCGGCATCGGGATATCAAACCCGTCTGCATCTTCTACCAAAACGATGTCTTTTCCCTGGAAACCTTTCACAATTCCTCCGCCTACTTCGCTAAGGAAACGTACTTTATCACCTATTTTCATCTTTATATTTACAATTTACCATTTACAATCTACAAATTAGGGCAAATATAGTTACTTTTGCGGTCGCAATGAAAGAAAAGATGAAAGAAAACCCAAAACATATCCGTATTAGCGAATACAACTATCCTTTGCCGGATGAACGTATTGCCAAATTCCCTCTCCCGGTGCGCGATCAATCCAAGCTACTTGTCTACCGCCGTGGCGAAGTCACAGAAGATGTCTTTACATCCCTCCCTGAATATCTGACAGAAGGCAGTCTGATGGTATTCAATAATACGAAAGTTATCCAGGCCCGCCTGCATTTTCGTAAAGAAACAGGAGCGCTGATAGAGGTATTCTGCCTTGAACCGATCCAGCCGAATGACTATGCATTAAACTTCCAGCAGACCCGGCATGCCGCATGGCTTTGCATGATTGGCAATCTGAAGAAATGGAAAGAGGGTGCATTACATCGGGAAATGACTGTAAAGGGACAAACACTTATGCTTACCGCTACACGTGGCGAATGTCATGGTACAAGCCACTGGATAGACTTCTCATGGGACAATCCGGAAGTTACTTTTGCTGATATCTTAGAGGTATTCGGAGAATTGCCGATCCCCCCATATCTGAACAGAGAGACACAGGAGAGTGACAAAGAGACCTACCAAACGGTATATTCAAAGATTAAAGGTTCTGTGGCCGCACCAACAGCAGGGCTCCACTTCACACCGCGGGTACTGGATGCCCTTTGCGAAAAGGGTATAGACCTTGAAGAACTGACATTGCATGTGGGTGCCGGGACTTTCAAGCCGGTGAAAAGTGAAGAAATCGAGGGGCACGAGATGCATACGGAATACATATCGGTATCCCGCTCAACCATCAAAAAGCTTATCGATCATAACGGTTGTGCCATCGCTGTAGGAACCACTTCTGTGCGAACTTTAGAGAGTCTATACCACATCGGAGTGACATTGGCTGCCAACCCACGAGCTACGGAAGAAGAACTGCACGTACGTCAGTGGCAACCTTATGAAAAGTACGACGAAATTCCGTCAACAGTTGCCCTGCAAAAGATTTTAGGATATTTAGATCGCAACGGTATGGAAGCTCTGCACACCAGTACTCAAATCATTATTGCACCCGGATACAGCTATAAGATAGTAAAAGCAATGGTCACCAATTTCCACCAGCCACAAAGCACACTGTTGTTGTTGGTTTCGGCTTTTGTAAAAGGAAACTGGCGGACGATTTATGACTATGCCTTAGATCATGACTTCCGTTTCCTTAGTTACGGAGATTCATCGTTACTGATACCCTGAAAAAGTTAATTCATTTAATCATGCAAAGCAATAATAATCAGGAGATGTTTCCCATCGTTGATGAGGAAGGAAATATCACCGGAGCCGCTACCCGCGGCGAGTGCCACAATGGTAGTAAACTGCTTCATCCGGTAGTGCACCTGCACGTATTCAACAGTAAAGGAGATTTGTACTTACAGAAACGTCCCGAATGGAAGGATATCCAACCGGGCAAGTGGGATACGGCCGTAGGTGGCCATGTAGATTTGGGTGAAAGCGTAGACATCGCGCTGAAACGTGAGGTTCGGGAAGAGTTAGGTATTACAGATTTTAGACCGGAACACCTGACCAGTTATGTTTTTGAATCCGCCCGCGAACGCGAACTGGTTTTTGTATACAAAACGGTATATGACGGAGACATCCACCCCAGCGATGAGCTGGATGGCGGACGCTTCTGGACCTTAGAAGAGATAAAAGAGCATATAGGAAAAGGGATATTTACTCCTAACTTTGAAGGAGAATTCAAGCGCGTCTCTTTCGACAAGTTATGATCGTTATTTCTTTTCTATCCACTGAACGATAGTTTCTGAGAACGGACTTTCTTTGGGAGGTACCATTCCTACCCAATTTCCGTTCTCATCAATCATGAACTTCTGAAAGTTCCATTGCACGGGGGCATCTTGCACTCCGTTCAGTTTCTTTTCTGTCAACCATTGATAGAGGGGAGCTATGTTTTTACCTTTCACTGAGATCTTCGCCATCATCGGAAAGGTGACATCATAGTTCAGCGTACAGAATGTAGCAATCTCTTCATTAGTTCCTGGTTCCTGCCCCATAAAGTTATTGGCAGGAAAGCCGATGATAACAAAGCCATCGTCTTTATATTGATCGTATAACTCCTGTAGCTCTGTATATTGCGGGGTGAGTCCACACTTTGAAGCAACATTTACGACCAGAACTTTTTTCCCTTTCAGCTGAGAGAGATTGTAGGGTTTACCATCAATAGTGGTTACGGCGAAGTCATAGAAAGAGTTGCTCTGCGCAGCGGCAGCGATTGAAAGCACAAGAGCTACGATGAGAGAAGAAATGGTTTTCATACTTGTTTCTATTTATGCTTCCCACACCGGAAGTTATGCTAAACGACAATAACGACTATCAGTGGAAAGCTAATGTTAGGACTTACAATTATAACAAATAAAAGAGACACAAAGTTGTAACAATTCGATATTTAAATGCATAGGATAGTCCCAGAGAAATATTTGTAATAATGTAATCATCCTCACCAACCAATGACTCCACATCAATTATTCCATATTTCATACCTTGCAATCACTCCATACAACCAACGTTTTTCCGCAATCGTCCTATAACATTTATCTGTTTTTACAACATATGAGTAAGAGAATTGTAATACTTGTCTCAATAAAAGTCACCTCCTTCTTTTGCTTTTAAAATCCAATGAAAAATGAAAAGAAGAAAGAGAGGCTGCTACAAATATTACTTTGCAACAGCCTCTACTTATTTACACTTCAAGTTATAATCTTAGAAAAGAATTATCATTTAGCCAGTTCATTGATTACATCCATAATCTTTTGTCCGATTTCTTCGGCGGCTTCCATAGTTGAAGCCTCGCTATACACACGGATTATCGGCTCTGTATTGCTCTTACGCAAATGTACCCACTTATCGGCAAAATCAATCTTTACACCGTCGATATCATTGATTTCTTCATTCTTATAGATCTCTTTCACTTTGGAAAGGATGGCATCTACATCAATTTCCGGGGTAAGATCCACACGGTTCTTTGCGATAAAATAAGGAGGATAAGTAGCACGCAACTCACTCACCGTCTTTCCTTCATGAGCCAGATGACTCAGGAAAAGAGCAATACCTACCAAAGCATCGCGCCCATAGTGGCTGGCAGGATAAATCACTCCACCATTACCTTCACCACCAATCACGGCATTGGTAGCCTTCATCTTAGTCACCACATTAACTTCGCCCACAGCCGAAGCACTGTATTCCATTCCATATTTGCGAGTCACGTCGCGCAATGCACGGGTAGAGCTCAAATTAGAAACAGTATTACCCGGAGTATGTTTCAACACATAATCGGCCACAGTCACCAACGTATATTCTTCACCATACATCACACCGTTCTCACAAATCATAGCCAGGCGGTCAACATCAGGGTCTACCACAAAAGCCACGTCTGCCTTACCACCTTTCATAAGGTTCATAATATCACCCAGATTCTTCTCAAGCGGTTCGGGGTTATGGGCAAAATTACCGGTAGGTTCGCAATAAAGTTTCTCCACATGCTTTACACCGAGGCGTTCGAGCAATTCGGGAAGAATAATACCTCCGACAGAATTCACACAGTCGATAGCCACGCGGAAATCAGCTTTCCTGATAGCTTCCACGTCCACCAGATCAAGTGCTAGAACACTGTCAATATGTTTTTGATTGTAAGTAAGATCTTTACGATAAGAGCCGAGATGATCTACATCTGCAAAGTCAAACTCTTCAGCTTCGGCAATACGAAGCACTTCGTTGCCTTCAGCTGCATTCAGAAATTCACCATGTTCGTTAAGCAGTTTCAGCGCATTCCATTGCTTGGGATTGTGCGAAGCTGTCAGAATGATACCTCCACAAGCGCCTTCCATCGTCACGGCCAGCTCAGTTGTCGGAGTAGAAGCAAGATCAATATCTACTACATCCCAGCCCATGCCCATAAGAGTGCCGACTACCACGTTTTTCACCATTTCGCCGGAGATACGTGCATCACGGCCTACTACGATTTTATTGCTTGTAGATTTACATGTTCTACGAATCAGCGTAGCATACGCCGATGTGAATTTCACAATGTCAAGCGGGTTCAATCCCTCGCCTGCACCTCCGCCAATTGTTCCGCGGATTCCAGAGATAGATTTGATTAGAGTCATAAGGATTTAAATATCGGTAATTAAAGTTAGTTCTATCAGTGTAGTATCAATAGATAGAGAATCTATATATATCATAGAAATAAGGATATACCTTCTGTTGTGCATAAGAGTGTCCGCTCTTCGATGGCACAATCAGTCTGACATGCGCTCCATCTTTAACATACTGCAAAGCCATCAGCCAGCCGGCAGGAACTGAGGTTCCATACTGACCACCAATCGTTACATCCCAATAATATTCGGAATCAAGTCCCGGTTCTTGAATAAACTGCCCGTATATACTTGTTCCATCTATCGTGTAACGAAAACCTGTAGGATAATTATTCATAGGCGGATAATATTGATTATCCACATTAGAAACAGAAGTTGGTTCTCCGGTCAAGATATCGACTTCTTTAAAGCGGGTAAGGATCAGGTTACCGGTTTCAAACGGAAGAGCCGCTTCAAGATTGGGATAAGGCTCGGACGCGGCACGCGGAGTTCCGTAACGTTGCACAATCTGCATATAAATACCATTAGAGAAAGCAACATACTGATTCCTGCCCGGATACTGAACCGGATATCCGTCTTCACATTCTGTAATCGTATCCTTTTCGAATTCCTCTACAGTGATTACTTCAATATTATTCTTTTTAATGAAATCATTGACACCATCCCGCTCTTCTTCGAGCATCTCAGCATAGGTTTTCGTGTCATCACATGCCTGAAAAAAGGCTCCAAGAGCCAACAGGGAAATAAATAATAATATAAGTTTCTTCATTCGTCTGTATCTTAACTATATGTCCGTACAAATGTACCGTAATTTAGTTGAAAATTGAGAGTTAAAAGTTGAAAGTTCAAGTCTTTTAACTTATTTAGTTATTTAATTGACAGTTGACGGTGGCTATTTAATTGACAGTGGACAGTGGACAATTGACAATTGACAATTAGCTGCGCTATCACACTACATAGTAACTGTCAATTGTCAACTGTCAATTGTCAATTATCAATTGTCAACTGCTCTGAGTATTTTTCCAAAGCTCGTTCAAATACTTCCTTTGCCTCGTCCATCGTACCATAAAACTCACCACCCGAAGCATTCAGATGACCACCGCCATTAAAGAATTCGGCAGCCACTTTGTTACAGGGAAATGTACCTACAGAACGTAAGGATATCTTAATCATCTTAGTTTCCGTATCTTCACGCAAAAAACAAGAAAAGCAGACATTCTTAATGGAAAGAGGTATATTGACAAAGCCTTCGCTATCACCTTTGATATAATCAAACTGGCTTTGTTCATCTCTTGTCAAAGAAATCAACGCAGAGTTATACTCACGATAAACCCTCATATTTGACAAAACATATCCCATCAGCCTCAGACGACTCTCCGAATAAGTGTTGTATACTTTTCTATAGATATCATCCTTATCAATCCCTTTCGACAGAAGTTCACTGATAATAAAGTATATTTCACGATTATTGGAATTATAAGTAAACCCTCCGGTATCTGTCATCATACCTGTATAAATACATTCGGCTCCTTCCAAAGAGATATCACTGAAGTATCCCATACGGCAGATTAACCGGAATACCAATTCGGAGGTAGAAGATATTTCCGGATGTGAGATAATAATCTGACAGAATTCTTCGGGATATAGATGATGATCGATCATTATTTTGCGGGCAGGCGAAGCGGCTACGGCATCTCCCATTTTCTCGATCCGTTTCAAAGCATTAAAGTCCAGACAGCAAATCACATCTGCCTCAGCTATCAGCTTATCAGCAAATTCCTTGTAACGGTCGTACAACAAGATATCCTTGCTACCCGGCATCCATCTCAGAAAATCGGGAAAGACATTGGGTACAATCACGTTTACAGTCTTATCCTGTGAATCCAGAAAATGGGCAAGCCCCAAAGAAGATCCTATTGCATCGCCATCAGGAGATACATGGGATACAATCACTATTTTATCAGCACGTTCAAACCATTTTGTGAAATGATCTATCTTAGCTTGTTCTATTACTTTAGTCAGCATAATAATTATGTGTCAATACGCCAATGGGCAATGTGCCGATGGCCAGACACGTTTGTTTATGGATTAATATTCTATTTGCTTATCTTTCGTAAATTAGGCACATGGCATATCAGTACAATTGCCATATTACCGTCCGGCAAAATTACGATAATTCTTCGTACTTAAAGCAAAAACTCAGTAGAACCTTCATCTGAGAGTGATATAAAATGAACACCTTGCTGCTGACACTCCATTTTATATGCCTGCAAACGACGGTCGGAAAGAGAGGCATCAAGAATCACATTATGAATGACAAACAAGTCGGCCAATTCACACAAATGTCCGTCATAGCCTTTGCATACGTAAAGATAATCAATAGATAACGGCTGTAGGGTCGTTTTGTTTCGCCAGTAATTATCATTCAACACACAAACCCTGCAACCGGAAAAGGAAAGAAGGTGATGATCATAAACCAATGCAGGGCAGGTATAATCGGTAGTAACAGGTTGAGGGGGCTTCAACCCCTGGCGATTCCATCGCTTTGAAACAGCCCTGCGCAACCGGGATTCATCCGGCAAACTATCGGCATAAGCCAGCCAGGAAGATCCGTTGGACGCAACACAATGAACCACCGGACAATTGCGGACATTATAAAATACAATGCTTTGCCGGGGACGGTCGATTACTCTCATCGACACATGATAAATACAAACAAGAAATATACAGGAAAGACAGACAGCAAGACGCTTTCCCGTACGTGAGAACAGATACCATCCTCCCAAAATCAAAGCCAGATAGAATCCGAAAACCTCCGGAATATACACCCATACCCCATCAACAGACGCCCATGGGAGCTGCTCTATCCAACGGACACAATTGTTCAATGCCCCAACCAGTCTTCTCAATGCTGCCGCCGCAAGTTCTTGCAGGAAAGGCAGAGGATTCAGCAGCAACATAATGACGGCTACATACATTATAAGTGACACCAACGGTATCACCAATAAGTTGGTCAGCAGAAAATGGGTAGAGAAACGGGAAAAGTAGAGGAGCACCAGTGGAGCTGTGCCAATCTGCGCAGCAATAGAAACGCTCATCAATCCCCAAATGTACCGCCCGATGCGGGAACCCGCCACAGGAATCAATCTGTATATGCAAGGTTGTATCAGCAAAATAGCGGCCACTGCACAAAATGAGAGTTGGAAACCAACATCAAACAACCAGGATGGCCGACAAAGCAACATAAAGAAAGCTGCTATCAGAAGAGTATTCAGCGAAAAATTAGTTCGCCCGGACAACCTCGCCAAAGCAAACAGAGAAAACATAACTACTGACCGGACTACTGAAGCAGACAGCCCTGTAAAAAAGGCAAAGGTCCAAAGAGACAAAAGGATCACTAAGGTACGTAGTAAAGCCACTATCCGCCATCGCTCAGGTAACCATCGCAGACAGAAACAAAGCAGCAAATATAGAAAACCGATATGCAAACCGGACAAAGCAAGCACATGACTTGCACCGGATATGGAATAAGTTTCGCGGATATCTTCACTTAACTCCTCCTTATAACCGATGGTAAGAGCCGAAAGCACAGCTAAATCATCTCCCCGAAACCCAAGGCGACGATAAACAGACAAAACAGACTCCCGGCAATCCATTGCTTGCTGACGAAATGAGCGCATGGTACCCCGTGAAATCACTTTCCAGTTATCTGCGTAAGCAAATCCAATAGCAGCCACCTGTCTGCGGAACAAGAAACGGGCATAATCAAACTCATCCGGATTGCCATTATTCACCGGAGGAGAAAGTTTGGTATAAACCAATAGTTCATCCCCACTACGCAAGTGCTCGCTCAAGGAATCTTTAGTGAAATAAAGGAGAGCTTTATGATCCAAAGCAAGTCGCCCGGAAACAGAATCAATCTGTTCTATCAACAGTACGCGGCAAAGTACACTTTTCTCTTTCACCTGCGGTTGCTCCGTAACAATCAGCCTATAAGCCGTCTCTCTTTGTGGAAACACAGATTCAGCTTGGCGTAATTCCCGGTTCATCAATCCGGCACCCAAAGTAAAGCAGAAGAGAAGGAGGCAGCTCCCAAAGAGCCAACGTCCGGAGTAATGCTTCCGGTTAAAGAAGAAAATCAGCCCTCCGAAAGACAGAAGGAAAAGTAAAGAAACGCCAGAGGCAATCCTTCCGGACTGCCTCTGGAAAAAAAGTTCGTCGCCACAATAAATACCCACAACTAAAGGGCATAACAGGCGTAAAAAAGGATAGCGATGCAGCCAGGCAAAGAGCATTAATTATAGCTCTTTCAGCCGGTGGATCATCTCTTCAGGGTTTTCGGCAGCAAATACTGCGTTTCCTGCCACCAATACATCGGCACCGGCAGCCACCAGACGTGCACCGGTTTCAAGGTTTACCCCACCATCTACTTCAATCAAAGCTTTTGAGCCCGTACGTTCTATCAATGCACGTAGCTCACGAACCTTCTCTACGGAATGTTCAATAAATTTCTGCCCCCCGAAACCTGGGTTAACACTCATGATGAGCACCATATATACATCACAAATAATATCCTGGAGCATTGCGACGGGCGTGGCCGGATTTATGGTCACTGCCGGCTGCATACCTGCTTCCCGGATTTGCTGCACCACCCTGTGGAGGTGCGGACATGCTTCATAATGCACATTCATCACATGAGCTCCTAACGCTTTCACCTCCTGAATAAACTTCTCCGGTTGTACAATCATCAGATGTACATCAAGTGGTTTCTCACTTAGCTTAGCCACATACTTCAATACCGGAAATCCAAAAGAGATATTAGGCACAAATACGCCATCCATAATATCAATATGAACCCAGTCGGCTTCGCTACGGTTTAACATCTCAACATCTTTCGCCAAATAAGCAAAATCCGCAGAGAGAATAGAAGGAGATATCATTGGTTTCATGAGCTTGTCTTTATTACAAATTTAATACAATGATACAAAAGTAGAGGGAATAAACGGAAGTAACAAATTTATCCCAATATAATCCCTTGTAACCCTTGTGGCAATTGCTGTTCCACATAATAGTTACCGGCAAAAGAACGTAGAAAAGCCAGCGTTTGTTCACTGACCCGGGGCCTCTTACTTTCCACCGAGTTCTTTTCTTTGGGACACTGCTGATGAGAGGGAGTAGTTTTTTTATTCATAGGCCTTATACACTAAAAGGTTTGTTTCCTTTAGAACGTAGGAAACAAACCTTTTAGTATATAACAAGTTAGTTAAATTTAATCAACGGTAAGAACGACTCCGTTCTTTTCGGCCATACGGCGAAGATTAAGGATAGCATAACGCATACGCCCCAGTGAAGTATTGATACTTACCCCTGTCTGTTCTGCTATCTCCTTGAAACTGAGGTCCTGATAGAAACGCATATATACCACTTCGCGTTGTTCATCCGGCAAGAATTCCATCAAACGACGTACGTCAGACAATATCTGCCGGTTTACGATCGCATTCTCTATCGTCCCTTCTGCCAGACCGATATTATTCAGAATATTCACTTCCGGCTCATCACAGGACACTAAATTCTCTGATTTCTCCTGACGGAAAGAGTCTATAATCAAGTTATGGGCAATACGCCGCAACCAGGCAGAGAACTTACCATTTTCATTGTAACGTCCCTGACGGATAGTTATAATTGCCTTCATAAAAGTTTCTTGAAAGATGTCTTCTGTCATCTCGGAGTTGCGTACAATATAATAAATATAAGAGTACAACTTATCCTTATACCTATTTAGAAGTACATTAAATGCCTGATTCTCTCCTTCGGCATAGAGAGAGACTAACGTTTCGTCAGCCTTGTTGTTCCATGTGTTCATTACGTATGCGATTAGATATAATTAGCGTAACGTGTTTCTATAGGCATTCACATTTAAAGAGTTAATAATGGGCAAAGAAAAGGAATCTTAGTGAAAGAGCCAAAAGAAAAGAGAAATATTTTTAATGGGAGCCATATTATTAACTCATTGACGTGCAGTTTCTACTGCGGAAGACTAATTAATGAAGGGATTTACGATTAGACGATTAGATGATTTACGATTAGACGATTTACGATGTACGATTGAAGTTACCTTTTAATAGCCTGTTTCAGTGATGTTAAGCAGACTAATCCCAATCGTACATCGTAAATCGTCTAATCGTAAATCCCTTCATTATTGTTCCATTACGAATCACTTCATCCTCATATCCCCGGTAATTTTGTAACCACGCAACAGTTCTTCTGTCCTAAGCCGTTTCTTGCCGGGGAGCTGCAAAGCAAGAATTCCTATAAAACCATCCGTAACAGCTACTTTGAGAGATTTCTTTCCGTCTGTCACAATCGTACCCGGAAGCAATTGATGAGTTTCGATTCGCTTTTCGCTCTCGAAGATCTTCACTACAACGGAGTCTCCTGAAGGATTTATGAGTTCGGTCCATGCTGCCGGATAGGGGGAAAGGCCACGAATGAAATCATAGATACGTTTTACAGGCTGATTCCAGTCGATCCTACAGGTTTCTTTAAAGATTTTAGGAGCTGGACGTAATTCTCCTACTACAGCCATTTCTTCCTGTGGAATAGGTTTCACAGTACCCGCTAAAATGGCATCTACTGTCTCTACTATAAGCCTGCCACCTAACATCATTAGTTTATCATGCACGACTTCTACATTATCCGTATCTGCAATCGGAACGCGAACTTGCTGGATGACTTCTCCCGTGTCGATTTCGTGCTTCAAGAAGAAAGTGGTAATACCTGTTTCCGTATCGCCGTTGATAACCGCCCAATTGATAGGGGCAGCACCACGATATTGGGGAAGCAGAGAAGCATGCAGGTTAAATGTTCCCAAACGGGGCATATTCCAGACAACTTCCGGCAGCATGCGGAAAGCAACTACGATTTGCAGGTCGGCTTTCCATTCACGCAAAGCTTGCACAAAGCTTTCATCCTTCAGTTTCTCAGGCTGCAACAAAGGCAGATTATGGTCTAATGCAAACTGTTTGACAGGGGAGAACTGGATTTTATGACCACGGCCTGCCGGTTTATCGGGCATGGTAATCACACCCACCACATTGTAACCACCTTCGACGAGGCAACGCAAACTCTCCACTGCAAAATCGGGAGTTCCCATATAAACGATTCTTAAATCTTCTTTCTTCATAAATAATAATGTGACAATAGGCTAATGTAGCAATAAGTCAATTAAGTGAAAACAATAATGTGACAATACGACAATGTGGCAATAGGCCAGTTATATTACAACTCTATTATAACGCAGCCAATTGGCACATTGAATAATTATTCTAGTCTTCCGAGAAATGTACCAGTACCTGCCGGTACGAATTAAATATCTTCGATTTCGAAACGAAGCCCAGATACTTGCCTTCTTCGTTCACCACAGGCAGATTCCAGGCCTTTGTATCATCAAAGGTCTGCATCACCTGCTCCATACCATCCGTGTCAAACAGTTTGGCAGGGGCCGATGTCATCAGTTTATTCACCGTGAAACGATGATAAAGTTCTTGCCGGAACATGATGTTACGGATATCGTCCAGCAAGACAATGCCGAGCAATACACCGTTCTTATCTGTCACAGGAAAGATATTACGATGCGAAGCAGCAATGGCTTTAACCAGTTCACCCAAATCCATCTCCGGATGGACGGTTACGAAATCATTCTCCACCACATTCTCCATCTTCATCAGCGTCAGTACAGCTCTGTCCTTATGATGGGTCAATAGCTGCCCCCTCTTTGCCAAACGCATGGAATAGATACTGTGCGGTTCGAAAACAATGATAGTCAGATAGGAACTGACGGAGACAATCATCAATGGCAGAAAGAGGTCATATCCACCCGTCAGCTCGGCGATGAGGAATACCCCCGTCAACGGGGCATGCATCACTCCGCTCATCACGCCAGCCATCCCCATCAATGCAAAGTTCTTCTCGGGCAGATAGGCTGAGAATGCAAAGTCATTGCTGAAGTGCGAAAAGACAAATCCTGCAATACAACCTAAGTAGAGCGAAGGTGCGAAGATACCACCGCACCCCCCGCCTCCGTTCGTTGCACTGGAGGCAAAGACTTTCAACAGGATAATCAGTATCAGATAGACTTGCAGCAGATTGCCGTATCCATAAAACAGGGAGTTGTTCATCACCGTATCCCAGTCGGCATTGCTCGTACCGTTCAGCAAAAGGTTGATCGTATCGTAGCCTTCGCCATAAAGCGGTGGGAAAAGAAAGATGAGTACGCTCAGCATCACCCCTCCCAGGGCCAGCTTCTTATAAGGATTGTTGAGTTTGCCAAAGACACCTTCCACCGAATTCATGGCACGGGTGAAATACAACGAGATTAACCCACAGAAGATGCCCAGCAGAATGACAAAAGGGATACGTTCCAGTTCAAACGCCTGATCGAGGTGGAATTTGAACATCGCTTCCGTGCCGGTGGTGATATAAGAGACCGTAGCAGCCGTCACTGCGGAGATGAGCAGGGGTAGCAGTGAGGACATCGTCAGATCGATCATGAGTACCTCCAGCGTGAATACCAACCCGGCAATAGGCGCTTTGAAGATACCGGCAATGGCACCGGCAGCACCACATCCCACAAGCAGCATCAGCGTGCGGTGTTCCATCTTAAACACGCTTCCCAGATTGGAACCAATGGCCGATCCTGTCAGCACAATAGGTGCCTCCGCTCCAACCGACCCGCCAAAGCCGATGGTGATGGCGCTGGCAATGGTGGACGACCACACGTTGTGCCGTTTGATACGTCCCTGCCTCCGGGAGATGGCATAGAGGATCTTGGTAACTCCATGACTGATATCATCTTTCACAATGTTCCGCACAAACCATCCGGCCAGAAAGATACCTACTACCGGATATACCAGATAGAGGTAATTCACCCCCGTTGCACTAAAGTTGTCGGTAAGGAAATTCTGTATCGAGTGGATCAGGAACTTCAATATCAATGCAGCAATCGCTGTGAAAATGCCCACTAAAAAACTAAGGATAAGAATGAATTGCTTTTCCTTAATATTGTTTTCACGCCAATGAATAAAATGCTGTAGCAGACTAATCTTTTCTTTTTCCATATTTCTGTCTAAATGCCTTTGCCGATCCACACTTCTCTGACGGTTGCCAGTAGAATTTTCACGTCGAGCCAAAAGCTATAGTGTTCTAAATAATAAAGGTCGTAACGGGAACGTTCAATCATTTTCTCTATCGTGTTAGCATACCCGAATTTCACCATTCCTAAAGAGGTAATCCCTGGTTTCAGGTTAAATATCCGTTTATAGTCCGGGGTCTTCTCCAATATTTGTTGTACAAACCAGGCGCGTTCGGGGCGTGGTCCGACAATGGACATATCTCCCTTCAAAACATTCCAGAACTGCGGCAGTTCATCCAAATGATGTTTACGCAGTGTCCGGCCAAAAGCTGTCACCCGCTGATCATCAGAAACAGCAAGCAACGGCGTCCCATCTTCCGCACCTGTCACCATGGTACGAAATTTCACCATCCGAAAGGGGACACCTCCCTTTCCCAACCGCTCTTGCTGGTAAAAAACGCTACCCGCTCCCTGTATGCGAATGCGGATAGCAATATAGAGCAGTAATGGGCAACATAGCAACAACACCAACGCTGCCACCATATAATCCACCAACTGCTTCATCTATTCACGGATAATCTTTATCACTCCGCCTTTATCAAGTTTAATAATGCTCGATGGTTTGGGACGACTGATGTCATCCTGGCGAAAGCCTACAATATAATCTACCTGTGATTTAACGTCATCACTTATTTCACTGAAATTGACCGGCGAAGGCTGTCCGCTGATGTTGGCCGATGTCGACACAATCGCCTTGCGGAATTGCTGGCAAAGACGACGGGAAAAGTCCTCACTGGTCACACGGATACCTACGCTACCATCTTCGGCAAGCAGGTTCGGAGCCAGATTGCGGGCTCCCGAATAAATTATAGTAAGTGGTTTGTCGGCCAGTTCTATTAAGTCCCATGCCACTTCGGGCACATCCTGTACATAAAAATCCACCTTTACGGATGAGTCAACCAGAACCAACATCGCCTTACTGTCTGCACGTTTCTTGATTTCGTACACACGGCGCACTGCATCAGGATTGGTCGCATCGCAGCCCAGTCCCCAAATCGTATCGGTAGGATAAAGGATAACCCCCCCCTCCTGCATCACCTGACAGGCTTTTTTAATATCTTCTATCATTTCTTGATTTATATCTGATAAGAGTAACGCGCAAAAATACTACTTTTGCATGGTAATAACAAAGTTTAAGAGAAAACAAATGGAAGAAATTAAGTTTCGCCACACCCTGCCTATACAACTACGATTCAATGACGTAGATAAATTCGGTCATGTCAACAACACGGTTTACTTCTCATTCTATGATCTTGGCAAAACAGAATATTTTGCCTCTGTCTGCCCCGGAGTGGACTGGGAAAAGGATGGAATTGTCGTTGTCCATATAGAGGCTGACTTCCTGGCTCAGATCTTTGCATCAGACCACATTGCCGTACAAACGGCTGTTTCGGAGATCGGAACAAAGAGTTTTCACCTCATTCAGCGGGTGATCGATGTAGAAACCGGAGAGGTAAAGTGCATCTGCACATCCGTGATGGTAGCATTCGATCTGGATAAGCACGAATCGAAAGCGCTCACCGAAGAGTGGATCGATGCGATTTGCAAATATGAGGGCAGAGATGTGAGGAAAAAGAGACAGGAGAGCAAGGATTAGAGGACCGCATTTGTTAATATTTTAATACATACAAGTTCTGAAAAGCAGGAGGCGGACAGAGTAAAGAAGTGAGAAAACAGGTAAAAACCGATCTTTTTAAACCGCTATTTATCAACGTATTACAAAACATATTTCCCGGCTCCGGGGAGGAGACTGCTCCCCGGAGCCGAAGGGTGCGCTCCCCGGAGCCGAGGACGTTGCTCCCCGGAGCCGAGGACGTTGCTCCCCGGAGCCGGGACAGCCGAAAGTCTGCCGGGGGTTAGAGAAGCAGAGTTGACAACGGGAAGCATTTACTCTGATGTAATAATTATTCAAACAGCATATTTCTATTGCAGGGTGTTTATTCTTTATCGGTATTTCACCACAGAGGTCGCAGAGGGCACAGAGTTTAAATCTTTATTGAAACGCAGATGAACGCAAATTCTCGCAAAGGGAAATAACGATAAAATAAAGAACTACTGTTTTTTAATCTGCGTTCTGCGATCATCCGCGTTTCATCAGAGAAAACAAGATCTCTGTGCCCTCCTTGTCCTCTGTGGTGAACTGATTCATGTCTGAACAGGTTTGAATACTTATCGGTATAACATATCCCAATTGCCACATTATCCACCCTCCCAAGCAAGAAATGCCCCGTTCTCTTTGTAAATATCCTTTTCATACCGAAGTAATCCCTCTGAAATATTTTCATCTGATTACAGCCATGCTTCATCTTTTTTTCGTACTTTTACAGCTTCTTGGGGGAAAATGTCATTCTCTCCCATCCCGAGATACGAAAAAGAAAAAACAATATATAAAATGAATCACAAATGGAATTATCAACCCATCACATCAGAACAGGCAGAGATAAGCCAGACATTGGTTCAGGAATTAGGCATTAGTCCTATCCTGGGACGGCTCCTGGTGCAGCGGGGAATCACACGGGTACATGATGCCCGGAAATTCTTCCGTCCGCAACTGCCCGACCTGCATGACCCATTCCTGATGAAGGACATGGACATAGCAGTGGAACGTCTGAACAAGGCGATGGGAAAGAAAGAGCGCATTCTGATTTATGGAGATTATGATGTAGACGGTACCACAGCCGTGGCACTGGTCTATAAGTTCATCCAGCAGTTTTATTCAAACCTGGACTATTACATTCCTGACCGTTACAACGAAGGTTACGGTATTTCACGAAAAGGAGTAGACTATGCTGCCGAAACCGGTGTAGGCCTGATTATTGTGCTCGACTGCGGTATAAAAGCCGTAGATGAAATAGCCTATGCCCGCGAACGGGGAATTGACTTTATCATCTGCGACCACCATGTACCGGACGATATACTGCCACCCGCCGTAGCTATTCTCAATGCCAAGCGTCCGGATAACACCTACCCTTATGAACACCTCTCAGGCTGCGGTGTCGGCTTCAAGTTTATGCAGGCATTTGCAATCAACAACGGCATTGAATTTCACCACCTCATTCCTCTGCTCGACCTTGTGGCCGTCAGCATAGCTTCGGACATTGTGCCCATTATGGGGGAGAACCGCATCTTAGCACATCATGGGCTGAAACAACTGAACAGTAATCCCAGCATAGGAATGAAAGCCATCATCGATGTGTGCGGATTGGCAGAGAAGGATATCACCGTGAGCGATATCGTGTTCAAAATAGGCCCCCGTATCAATGCCTCCGGACGTATTCAGAACGGTAAGGAAGCTGTGGATCTGTTGACAGAGAAAGATTTCTCCGTAGCTCTTGAAAAGGCCAATCAGATAAATCAGTACAACGAGACCCGCAAAGATCTGGATAAGAGCATGACCGAAGAGGCCAACCAGATTGTAGCCAATCTTGAAGGACTGGCAGACCGCCGTTCTATCGTCATCTACAATGAGGAATGGCACAAAGGTGTGATCGGAATTGTGGCTTCCCGGCTGACGGAAATATATTACCGGCCGGCCGTAGTATTGACACGTACAGATGATATGGCAACGGGATCGGCCCGCTCGGTTTCGGGTTTTGACGTATATAAAGCCATAGAACATTGCCGTGACTTGCTTGAGAACTTCGGCGGACACACGTATGCTGCGGGATTGTCAATGAAAGTGGAAAATGTACCGGCATTTACCGAGCGTTTTGAAACATTCGTATCACAACACATCCTGCCGGAACAAACCAGTGCCGTAATAGATATCGATGCTGAAATAGACTTCAGAGACATCACTCCGAAATTCTTTAGTGATCTGAAGAAATTCAATCCCTTCGGCCCGGACAACCAAAAACCCATATTCTGCACGCACCATGTTTATGACTATGGTACAAGTAAAGTGGTGGGACGCGACCAGGAGCATATCAAACTCGAGTTGGTAGATAACAAATCGAACAACGTAATGAACGGCATCGCCTTTGGTCAAAGTTCACACGTACGCTATATCAAGACAAAGCGTTCATTCGACATCTGCTACACAATCGAAGAAAACACGCACAAGCGTGGCGAAGTACAGTTGCAGATTGAGGATATTAAACCCATTGAATGATTTACGATTAGACGATTGACAATTTACGATTGAAATTACTCTTAATTCTCTAAGATTACTCAATCGTAAATCGTCTAATCGTAAATCGTCTAATCGTAAATCGTCTAATCGTAAATCAAAATGGTGTTTTACCGCGATATACTCAAACAATACTGGGGTTATGACTCCTTCCGTGGTGTACAGGAGGAGATTATCAATAGTATTGGCGAAGGGCGTGATACACTGGGATTAATGCCTACCGGCGGTGGGAAATCCATTACATTCCAGGTCCCGGCACTCGCCAAAGAGGGTTTGTGCATCGTTATCACTCCACTCATCGCCCTGATGAAGGACCAGGTGCAGAATCTCCGTCAAAGGGGGATCAAAGCTGTAGCCATCTACTCGGGCATGACGCGGCAGGAAATTCTTATTGCGCTGGAAAACTGTATCTTCGGCGATTATAAATTCCTCTATATCTCACCGGAACGACTGGACACGGACATCTTCAAACAGAAACTCCGTGCCATGAAGATCAGCATGATTACGGTAGACGAAAGCCATTGCATCTCCCAATGGGGATATGACTTCCGGCCTGCCTATCTGAAAATAGCCGATATACGCGAACTATTGCCCGGAGTAGCCGTACTGGCACTGACTGCCACAGCCACACCGGAAGTAGTAAAAGACATCCAAAGCCGGTTGAAGTTTAAGGAAGAAAACGTTTTCCGGATGAGCTTCGAGCGAAAGAATCTTGCCTATATCGTACGCAAGGTAGATAACAAAACGGCCGAACTACTACATATTCTTCAACGGATGCAGGGAAGCGCTATCGTCTACGTTCGTAGCCGTCGCCGTACCAAAGAAATCACCGAATTGCTTATCAACGAAGGTATCACCGCCGACTTCTATCATGCCGGACTGGACAATGCCGTCAAAGATATCCGCCAGAAACGCTGGCAAAGCGGCGAATGCCGTGTGATGGTAGCAACCAATGCCTTCGGAATGGGCATTGACAAACCCGATGTACGTCTGGTAATCCATCTCGATCTGCCCGACTCTCCCGAAGCCTATTTTCAAGAAGCAGGACGTGCCGGACGCGATGGAGAAAAGGCATACGCCGTTATTCTCCACACCTCATTGGACAAAACGGCCCTCCACAAACGGGTCCCGGACACCTTCCCTGATAAGGATTATATCATAAAGGTATATGAACATCTGCAATATTATTATCAGATGGCAATGGGAGACGGACTCGACTGTACAAAGGAATTCAACCTGGAGGAATTCTGCCGCAAGTTCAAGCATTTTCCGGTTCCGGCAGACAGTGCTTTGAAAATACTGACCCAGGCAGGGTACATAGAATATACCGATGAACAGGACAACGCCTCACGTATCCTCTTTACCATCCGTCGCGATGAACTGTATAAGCTTCGCGAAATGGGTAAAGAGGCAGAAGCACTGATGCAAACCGTCCTTCGTTCGTATACCGGGATCTTCACGGATTACGCTTACATCAGCGAAACAGCATTGAGCCTGCGTACCGGGTTGACACGTTCGCAGATATACAATCTGCTAATGATGCTGTCCAAACGTCGCATTATTGATTATATTCCTCGTAAGAAAACACCTTATATAATATACACGCGCGAACGGGTAGAACCTGACCGCCTGCATATCCCGCCATCCGTATACGAAGAACGTAAGAAACGATACGTAGCCCGTATCGAAGCAATGGTAGAATACGTCACCTCCGAAACTGCCTGCCGTAGCCGTATGCTTCTCCGTTACTTCGGTGAGAAAAATGAACATAACTGTGGGCAGTGTGACGTATGCCTCAGCGGGAAAGCCAGTAAAGACTTGTCAGACAATACCTTCGAAGAAGTAAAGGAAAAACTGCTGGATTTACTGAAAGAGCGCCCTCTGACTCCCGCAGAAGTCAGCAAACGAATGGAAGAAGATAAAGACATACTGGCACAAGTCATTCAATATTTATTGGAAGAGGAAATAATAAAAACAGAGGATGGAATGTTGAGTAAGGTTATAGGGTTATAATGTTATAGAGTTGTAAAAATTACAGGACTATAAAGCGATAGAGTTATAAAAGTTATAAATTTGCAAATTATAGTGTTGCGGATTATAGCTACTATAACTTTATAACTCTATAACATTATAACCCTATAACTTTATAACATTATAACATCATAAATCATGCCGAACTTCTTTAAATCTTTCTTTTCGGGAAAGTCCGAAAGCCCGGAAAGCGAAAAGCAGAAAGCTGCACAAAAGAACTTTGAGATATTCAAATATGACGGATTGCGTGCTCAACGTATGGGCAGACCGGACTATGCCATAAAATGCTTTACCGAAGCCCTTGCTATCGAGGAAGACTTCGAAACATTGGGATACCTCAGCCAGCTCTACATACAATCTGCCGAACTGGACAAAGCCCGTGAAATACTGAATCGCATGGTGGAACTTGAACCCGAACTGACCAGTACATATCTTACTATAGCCAACATATGCTATATGCAAGAAGACTATCAGGCAATGCAGGCTGCGGCAAACAAAGCTATTCAGATAGAGGAAGGTAATGCAGTTGCCCATTTCTTGCTGGGAAAAGCTATGATGGGTATGAATGATGACCTCATGACCATTGCCCACCTGACAAAAGCCATTGTGTTAAAAGACGATTTCACCGAAGCACGCCTGTTACGCGCCGAAGCTTTGCTAAAGATGAATCAGCTCAAAGAATCTGCTGAAGATATAGCCGCAATTCTGACTCAGAGCCCGGATGAAGAGGCAGCTATCCTGCTGCATGGTAAACTAAAAGAAGCAGAAGGAGCTCCCGAAGAGGCAGAAACCGATTACTTGAAAGTCACCGAGATGAACCCCTTTAATGAACAGGCATACCTCTATCTGGGTCAACTCTTTATCACTCAGAAAAAACTAACCGAAGCTATCAGTCTTTTCGACGAAGCCATAGAACTGAATCCGAACTTCGGAGCAGCCTATCACGAACGCGGCCGTGCCAAATTGCTGAATGGCGACAAAGATGGTTCAATAGAAGATATGAAGAAAGCGCTTGAGATCAATCCGAAAGAGGGAGAAAATCTGAACGGACAATTTAATAACCAGTCAGCCTCATCAACCAATGTATTGGGATTATAGTGTGCTTTCTGATCAATAATGAATCTATTTACAATTAGACGATTTACGATGTACGATTGAAGTTACTCTTTTAAAAGCCTGTTTCAGCGCTGATAGAGACAGAGTAATCCCAATCGTACATCGTAAATCGTCTAATCGTAAATAGATTTATATCCGGATTAACAGTAACCAAAACACAGCGAATCATAACAAATTCTTAATATTAGCCTTTACAATGCAAAAAAAAGTCTCTTTTTGCTTGCATTTAAAAGAAAAGTATTACATTTGTCCCCGAATTAAAACAAAAGCACTGTTAGTATGAACGTATTTAATTTTACATATTACTTCTTTTTTTACTTTTACTTTAGCCAGAAAGTAGAGCGGGAGTTTGTATGTATCAAGTGACAGTGATGCTTAAGGACTGAAAGGAAAGAATCAATCATATGAATCCCGCTCCATTATGGACGCGGGATTTTTTTATATAATACACATTAAGAAGGAATGAAAAAGATAGCAATTCAAGGAACACTCGGCTCGTATCACGATATCGCCGCTCACAAGTACTTCGAAGGAGAAGAAATAGAATTAATCTGCTGCACTACTTTTGAAGACGTGTTTAAGGCCATCCGCAAAGACAGCCAGGTAATCGGCATGTTAGCTATTGAAAATACCATAGCAGGAAGCCTGCTGCACAACAACGAATTACTGCGTCAAAGTGGTACACAGATTATCGGCGAACATAAACTGCGTATTTCACATTGCTTCGTCTGCCTGCCCGAGGAAGATTGGAGTGACATCACAGAAGTCAACTCCCACCCCATCGCGCTTATGCAGTGCCGCGAATTCCTGCAACAACATCCCAATATCAAAGTGGTAGAAGGCGAAGACACCGCCCGCAGTGCCGAAATGATAAAAGAAGGGGATCTGAAAGGACATGCCGCCATCTGTTCCAAAGTAGCCGCCGAGCGTTATGGAATGAAAATTCTACAAGAAAGTATTGAGACAAACAAACACAACTTCACCCGTTTCCTGATAGTAGCCGATCCCTGGCAAGTAGACGAACTCAGCCGCCACCACTCAGTAGTAATCAATAAGGCAAGCATGGTATTCACTTTGCCACACACAGAAGGCAGTCTGTCACAAGTGCTCTCTATCCTGTCATTCTACAACATCAACCTGACTAAAATACAATCACTCCCCATCATCGGAAGGGAATGGGAATATCAGTTTTATGTAGATGTATCATTCAACGACTATCTGAGATATAAACAATCAATCACCGCAATCACACCACTAACCAAAGAACTTAAAATATTAGGCGAATATGCAGAAGGTAAATCAAACATATAACATTGCTCCCGCCGATCGGCTGGCCAGCGTAAGCGAATACTACTTCTCTAAAAAGCTGAAAGAAGTAGCGCAGATGAATGCAGAAGGTAAAGATGTGATCAGCTTAGGGATCGGAAGTCCTGATATGCCTCCTTCCGAAGAGACGATCCAAACACTGTGCAACGAAGCACAAAACCCGAACGGACACGGTTACCAACCTTACGTAGGTATCCCGGAATTGCGCAAAGGTTTTGCCGGCTGGTATAAGAAATGGTACAACGTTGAACTGGATCCCGCTACGGAAATACAGCCACTGATAGGTTCAAAAGAGGGTATCTTACACGTAACCCTGACTTTCGTTAATCCGGGTGAACAGGTGTTAGTACCGAATCCGGGCTATCCTACCTATACTTCACTCAGCAAAATCCTGGGTGCAGAAGTCGTAAATTACAATCTGAAAGAAGATGCCGGCTGGATGCCCGACTTCGATGAACTGGAAAAGATGGATCTGAGTCGCGTAAAACTGATGTGGACCAACTATCCCAACATGCCGACAGGAGCCAATGCCACCATGGAGATGTATGAACGTCTGGTAGATTTCGCCCGTCGTAAAGGTATTGTTATAGTGAACGACAACCCTTACAGCTTCATCCTGAATGATCGTCCTTTGAGTATTCTCAGCGTACCGGGAGCTAAAGATTGTTGCATCGAATTCAACTCCATGAGTAAGAGCCACAATATGCCGGGCTGGCGTATCGGTATGCTCGCATCCAATGCACAATTTGTACAGTGGATACTGAAAGTGAAGAGTAATATAGACAGCGGAATGTTCCGCGCCATGCAACTGGCTGCTGCCAAAGCGCTGGAAGCCGATACCGAATGGTACGAAGGGAACAACCACAACTATCGTAACCGCCGCCACCTGGCAGGGGAAATCATGAAAACGCTGGGATGTACTTATGACGACCAACAAGTGGGCATGTTCCTTTGGGGAAAAATACCCGATACATATGCCGATGTAGAAGAACTGACAGAAAAAATACTTCACGAGGCGCGTGTATTTATCACTCCGGGATTCATCTTCGGAAGTAACGGAGCAAGATACATCCGTATCTCTCTTTGTTGCAAAGATGTAAAACTGGCGGAAGCGCTGGAACGAATTAAAAATAATGGCTCAATGTGCTAATATGCCAATGTGCCAATTAAAGAGAATAAGTAATCGTTCAAAATTAGATGATGCCATTATTGAAACGCAGATTATCGCAGATTCACGCAAAGCATATCATCGCTCAAGTATAGCGCAGCCATTTAATCTGCGAAAATCTGCGATCATTTGCGTTTCAATAAAGCACTGTCATTATATGAACTAAATTTGAAGTACTACTTAATAGAAAAATAAATAATAACCCAATTAAAGCGCCAGCCAATTGGCATATCAGCACATTGGCATATTGGCACACTATTCAATTATGGAACTCGAATCAATTTTACTGCCGGGCATCGAAGCAAAAAGACCCGTTGTCATAGCCGGCCCATGTAGTGCAGAAACAGAAGAACAAGTGATGACTACCGCCAAAGAGTTGGCAGCCAAAGGAATGAAAATATTTCGTGCCGGAATCTGGAAACCCCGTACCAAACCGGGTGGTTTCGAAGGTGTAGGTGTTGACGGACTGGCATGGTTGAAAGAAGTAAAAAAAGAAACAGGCATGTATGTATCTACCGAAGTAGCTACAGCCAAACATGTATACGAGTGCCTGAAAGCAGGCATTGACATGCTATGGGTAGGTGCCCGTACGACTGCCAACCCATTTGCCGTACAGGAAATAGCCGATGCACTGAAAGGTGTGGACGTCCCTGTATTGATAAAGAATCCGGTGAACCCCGATCTTGAACTTTGGATTGGTGCTTTGGAACGTATCAATAATGCGGGCTTGAAACGCTTGGGAGCTATTCATCGCGGTTTCAGCAGCTATGACAAAAAACTCTACCGCAACTTGCCGCAATGGCATATCCCCATTGAGCTGCGCCGTCGTCTGCCGGAATTGCCCATCTTCTGCGATCCAAGTCACATTGGAGGTAAACGCGAACTGATAGCTCCGCTCTGCCAACAAGCAATGGACCTCAATTTCGACGGACTAATTGTAGAAAGTCACTGCAATCCGGATTGTGCCTGGAGTGATGCTTCACAACAAGTGACACCAGACGTATTGGATTATATCCTGAACTTACTCGTTATCCGTAAAGAGACTCAGACTACCGAAAACCTGAGCCAGCTCCGCAAACAGATTGACGAATGTGATGATAACATCATTCAGGAACTGGCAAAACGTATGCGTGTAGCCCGCGAAATTGGTACGTACAAAAAAGAGCACGATATCACGGTGCTTCAAAGAGGACGTTACAATGAAATTCTTGAGAAACGCGGTGCACAAGGTGAACAATGCGGTATGGACGGAGAATTCATGAAAAGAATATTCGAAGCGATACACGAAGAATCGGTTCGCCAGCAAATGGAAATTATTAATAAATGATTAGTGAGTGATTAGCGGGATAGTGATTGATGATTAGCAGCTAATGATTAATCACTACTACCCCCTCACTAATCACTAATCACTAATCACTAATCACTAATCGCTAATCACTAATCACATGCGAATTTTAATTCTCGGAGCCGGCAAGATGGGCTCTTTTTTCACTGATATACTGAGTTTTCAGCACGAGACGGCCGTGTTTGACGTCAACCCACACCAGTTGCGTTTTGTTTATAACACCTATCGTTTCACTACGCTGGAAGAGATTAAAGACTTTGAACCGGAACTGGTTATCAACGCAGCAACAGTGAAGTATACGCTGGATGCTTTTCGCAAAATCCTGCCTGCACTACCTAAAGACTGTATACTTAGTGATATCGCTTCCGTAAAAACCGGACTGAAAAAGTTCTACGAAGAGAGTGGTTTCCGCTATGTATCCACCCATCCGATGTTTGGACCGACCTTCGCCAGCCTCAGCAATCTGAGTAGCGAAAGCGCTATTATCATCAGCGAAAGCGACCATTTGGGAAAAGTATTCTTCAAGGATCTGTACAACAGTCTTCGATTGAATATCTTTGAATATACATTCGACGAACACGATGAGACAGTGGCTTATTCACTTTCCATACCATTTGTTTCAACATTTGTGTTCGCTGCCGTTATGAAGCATCAGGAAGCTCCGGGAACCACTTTCAAGAAACATATGGCTATTGCCAAAGGACTTTTGAGTGAAGACGATTATCTGCTGCAAGAGATTCTTTTCAATCCCCGCACTCCGGCACAAGTGGCCAATATACGGACAGAACTAAAAAATCTTTTAGAGATAATAGAGAATAAAGACGCCGAAGGCATGAAAAAGTATCTGACTAAGATACGAGAAAAGATCAAATAACCTGTAAAAGAGATCTTAGAGAAAAATTAATCAGCCCTTATCAAATAAGTTTTTGATAAGGGCTAATTTTATAGTAACTTTGTATCCGCTAAAAAACAAAGGAGAATCCATGATAGATCAGGCAACCATAGACCGTATACTCGATGCTGCACAAATCGTTGATGTGGTATCCGAATTCGTCACGCTACGAAAACGTGGTGTGAACTATGTAGGCTTGTGCCCGTTCCATAACGAAAAGACCCCCTCTTTCAGTGTTTCCCCCTCAAAAGGGCTATGCAAATGCTTTAGCTGTGGCAAAGGTGGTAATTCAGTGCATTTCGTCATGGAACACGAACAAATGTCATACTACGAAGCACTAAAATACCTGGCTAAGAAGTATAACATCGAAATAAAAGAACGGGAACTGACCAATGAAGAGAAGCAGGCGCAAAGTACACGCGAAAGTATGTTTATCGTTAATAACTTCGCCCGCGACTATTTCCAGAATATATTGAAAAACCATGTAGATGGGAGAAGCATCGGTATGGCTTACTTCCGCCAGCGTGGATTCCGGGATGATATCATTGAAAAATTTCAGCTTGGTTTCAGTACCGAGAGTCATGACGCATTGGTACAAGAGGCTATACGCAAAGGATTCAAAAAGGAATACCTTGTCAAGACCGGGCTTTGTTACGAAACAGATGATGGGCGTCTGCGTGACCGCTTTTGGGGGCGTGTAATGTTTCCCGTACATACACTTTCGGGAAAAGTCGTAGCTTTTGGAGGGCGCGTACTCAGTACAGAAAACAAAAAGCTCGCCAAATATGTCAACTCTCCGGAGTCCGAAATCTATCATAAAAGTAATGAACTATACGGTATCTATTTTGCAAAGCAGGCCATTGTAAAACAAGACCGCTGTTTTCTTGTAGAAGGATATACGGACGTTATCTCCATGCATCAGTCGGGAGTGGAAAATGTTGTTGCTTCATCAGGAACCTCATTAACTCCCGGGCAAATCCGTTTGATCCATCGCTTTACCAACAACATTACCGTACTTTATGATGGCGACATGGCCGGTATCAAGGCTTCCATCCGTGGTATTGATATGTTGCTGGAAGAAGGAATGAATATTAAGGTCTGCCTTCTACCCGATGGTGACGACCCTGACTCCTTTGCCCGGAAACACAATGCTACAGAATTTCAGGCGTTCATCAAGGAACATGAAACCGACTTTATTCGTTTCAAGACCAACCTACTGCTGGAAGATGCCGGTAAAGACCCGATCAAACGGGCGGAACTCATTAATAACATCGTACAAAGTATCTCAGTGATTCCGGAAGCAATTGTACGCGATGTGTATATCAAAGAGTGCGGACAATTGTTGCGGGTAGAAGATAAACTGCTCGTTTCGGAAGTTGCCAAACGAAGAGAAATACAAGCCGAAAAAGAGAATAAACCGATACTCAACGCTAACAATTCATCCGGCGCTCCGGCAGAAATGCAAAATGGAGATTTCCCTCCTCCTTTCCCACCTGACGAATTGGAAGATTCTTATCAGTCTTACATCCCCCAGGAAGGAAAAGAAGGCCAGGAGTTTTATCGGTACGAACGGCTGATTCTTCAGGCAATAGTGCGCTATGGGGAAAAGATAATGTGCAACATGGAGGATGAAGAGGGACAGGAAACTCCGGTCAGTGTGATTGAATACATCGTTCATGACTTAAAAGAAGATGAACTCGCATTTCACAATCCCTTGCACCGACGTATCCTTACAGAAGCAGCATCCCATATCCATAATCCCGGATTTATAGCCGAACGCTATTTTATAGCCCACTCCGATCCAGAAATCAGTTCCATTGCTACCGAACTGGCAAGTGACCGGTATCAACTGAGTAAATTTCACTCCAAAACACAGAAAATAGTTACAGACGAGGAACGCCTCTTTGAACTGGTTCCTACATTGATGATAAACTTTAAGAATGCAATTGTAGCAGCAGAGTTAAAGCACATCATGTATGCCCTGCAAGATCCTGCCAACGAAGACGATGATGAGAAATGCGCTGCCCTTATGCAACGCTACAAAGAGATGAAAGAAATCCAAAGTCTGATGGCAAAAAGACTTGGAGATAGAGTGGTGTTAAGATAGGGATCAGTGCAGTAGTGATTAATGATTAACGATTAGTGGCTGCGCTATTATACCGCATGGTACTAATCACTACCCCGCTAATCACTGCTTACCTGTTTATCAGATTCATAAATTCCTCCCGGGTTTTAGCCTGATTGAAAGCTCCGGTAAAATCAGATGTAGTTGTTATTGAGTTTTGTTTCTCCACACCACGCATTTGCATACACATATGCTGGGCTTCTACCACAACCATTACTCCCAATGGGTTGAGAGTTTCCTGAATACATTCTTTAATTTGCAATGTCATACGCTCCTGCACCTGCAGACGATGAGAGAAGATATCGACTACACGGGCAATCTTACTCAACCCCGTGATGTAGCCATTGGGAATATAAGCCACATGTGCCTTTCCATAAAACGGAAGCATATGGTGTTCACAGAGAGAGAAGAAATCAATGTCTTTCACTATCACCATCTGGCTATATTCTTCCTTGAACTTAGCAGAACGAAGCACTTCATGAGGATCCAGATGATATCCTTTTGTTAAACTGAGCATGGCTTTGGCTACACGCTCGGGAGTTTTCAAAAGCCCTTCCCTTTCGGCATCTTCGCCCAATAAAGTAATAATACTGCGATAGTGACTTTTCAAATCCTCCAAAGCCGGAGAGACAATTTCTTCTTTTCCTAACATAATGAGATTATAAAGGGATATTTATTTGATCTTTAACAATAGAAACTTCCTTGAATACGCCGGTTGCTTTCAATTTGCGCATCATGGCGTCTGCTTCTTCAATACTACGGAAATCTCCGACACGACATAGCCAGCGGGGAGGATTAAAAGGGGTGTAAACAGGCAATTCCGGGAAGAACTCTTTTATCTTCGCTGCCACATTATGGGCCTCAGTCTTTGCCTGACGGGTGTTATTACCGGCATACGTCTGCACACGAAAACCAGAAGCTTTAAGTACTTTCTGCTCTCCGGTAGCAGTATGTTCCGTTCCCAACAATGCCTCAATACGAGGATCCTGGTGGATAGTCACCTTGCCCTGTCCGGGAACATTTCGTTCCAGGCTCTTCACTATATTCTGGGCTTGCATTGCACCGGCAAAAGCAAACAACAACAAAAGTAAACCAAGTTTTCTCATAAGGCAATATAAAGTTATAGGGTGATAAGGTGGTAAGGTGATAAAGTTATAAAGTTAAAAGTTATAACCCTATAACTTTATAACCTTATAACCCTATCTCATGTTCTTCTTATTTGAATGCGTCAATGATACCCTTGAAGTCAGCAACTTTCAAAGCAGCACCACCGATCAATCCACCGTCAACATCCGGGTTAGAGAACAATTCTTTAGCATTAGAAGGCTTACAACTACCACCGTATAAAATAGAAGTATTGTCAGCAATCTCTTTACCATATTTTTCAGCAACAGCCGAACGGATAAATGCATGAATTTCCTGTGCCTGAGCAGGAGTAGCAGTTTTACCTGTACCGATAGCCCAAACCGGCTCATACGCCAAAACGATCTTAGCAAAATCTTCAGCAGACAGATCGAATACAGAAGCCAACTGAGCAGCAACTACTTCATTCTGTTTGTTCGCCTCACGTTCTTCCAACACTTCACCAATACAGAAGATCGGAGTCAGACCGTTAGCCAAAGCTAATTTCACTTTCTCTTTCAAGATTTCAACAGTCTCACCATAGTAAGCACGGCGTTCTGAGTGACCTAAGATTACATACTTTGCACCAGTAGAAGCAACCATAGCAGCTGAAACTTCACCTGTATAAGCTCCTTCAACTTTGTCTGCACAGTTTTCTGCACCTACACCGATAATAGCAGCATCTACAATAGGAGTAACAGAAGCAAGGTGAATAAACGGAGTGCAAATTACTACATCACAATTAGGTTTATCAGCTGTTAATGCTTCATTCAATTCTTTTGCAAGAGCAATACCCTCCTGGAGGGTTTTGTTCATTTTCCAGTTTCCTGCAACAATGTTCTTTCTCATTTTGTTTTTTATTAAAAGGGTTAATATATTTACGATTAAACAATTTACAATTAGACGATTGAAGTTAGCCAGAGTGACCCGGTTTATCTGAGTGACCCGGTTTATCAGTCTTATCAACCAGATCCTGGTTTATCAAATTATTCTCCTCAGCATGATTAGCACCATCATCGCCTGCCGAACCTCCCCGTGCGGGAAGCACCTTTAACAATTCGGCATTTCTTTTTCTCAGCGCTTCTCCTTTCTTTTCTCTACGTTTTACGACCAGAATATCCAGTCCTAACACAAATAGCAACGGTATGGCAAACCACAGAAATACATATCCGATAGTATGCACATCACTTATCTCCTTCTGTTTACCCACTTCCAGTTTTTCCAACTTATCGGTCAACGCATATTCATCCGGTAAATCGGCATCATTCCACTTATTCAGAATTGTACCATTCTTTATCAGTACCAACCCCGGATTGGAACGAATGATTGTTTTCAGTGTGATATCATCCACCAGGCAGAACGGATACTCTGCCCCGGTCTTATCACGCCAAAGTTCTATCTCTTCCTCCGGTGAAGAAGTTAGGCAATAAAAGCCGTAACCATTTTCAACCGAATAATCATATATCTCATTAATAAGGTCTATATTACTATCATCCGCCTCTTCTATCCGGTGCGCCACCAACAAAAAAGTATAACCGATATCAGTCAGCACCTTATCAGTGATATCCTCACCCGTACTCTGTTCCAATAATGAGAAATCGTGAATAGAGGGTTCATATCCCTTCTCTTTCAGAACCGTACGTGTATCTACAAACGTCCAGGTACTATCCGGGTAATTATCAAGTGTAAACTCCTTCTTCTCACCATTCTTTTCCAGAACAAAAGTAGTTTCATAAACATTTGGCTTTGCTCCGTCCGGTATTTCCATCCCTGCAGGAATATTATTTCCTATCCTATAGGGACGAAAGTCCAGAATAGGCAAATGTGCGAGACAATAAAATGAGAGAGCAAACACAAATAATATAGTATACAATGACACCAACCACTCTGTCTTTGCTGAAATGAAACGTATAATCTGTTTCTTCCACCGGAACGTAGAATAAGCTGCAATCAACAACACAATATTCTTGCCGAAAGTTTCCCAGTTAGTCAATACCCATGCATCACCAAAACAGCCGCAATCTGAAACCGGATTTTTCAATGCCAGATAAAGAGTCAACGGAGTCATGAACAGCATGATGAGCAAAGCAAGAATTGTGGTCGTTGTTTTCCGTATACCAAAAAACATGCAAACCCCTACCGAAAACTCTACAGCTGACAGAATAACCGCTGCCAATAAAGGGAAGAAAGAAGGAAACCACGATATCATACCAAAAGCTTCCAGATAGTCTTGTATCTTGTACTGTGACCCCAGTGGATCAACAGCTTTCACAAATCCGGAAAATATAAATGCTGCTGCCAACAAGAAGCGACAGGCATTCGTCCACGCCTTTTGAATGATATGTAAATTCTTAGTCTTCAAATTCTATTTTAATTAAACCAAAAACGGAATAATTAATCATATCCATATAGTTTGCATCAATCCCCTCAGACACCAATGTGTTACCTGACAAACTCTCAATCTGCTTGGTACGGTAAATCTTCATTAGAATCAAATCGGTATAGGAGCTGACACGCATACTTCGCCACGCTTCATCGTAATCATGATTTTTAGCAAGCATTAGTTCCAAAGCTTCCTTTGCATATTTATCATAAAGAGCCATTGCTTCCTCATTACTGATATCAGCAGAATCGGCATAACCAAGTTCCAGCTGTATCAATCCGATAATACCATAATTAACAATTGCAATGAACTCTGAACGAATGCCTTCGTCAATTAACGACACGCCTTTTGTTTCAATACTACGAATCCGGTTGGCCTTAATGAAAATCTGGTCAGTGACAGAAGCCGGACGTAGAATACGCCACGCAGGACCGTAATCGTGCAGCTTCTTGGAAAATAGGTCACGGCACAAAGCGGTGACATGCTCAAATTGTTGCTTGGTATCTTTCATTTCCTTACAAATAGAGCGCAAAGGTAACAATAATCGAAGAAAAAAGAAAAAAATAGCCGGGCAATCATACATTGTCCGGCTACTTGCACTATAAATAAATATATTTCTCTTATGAACAACGTAAAACTTGTCCGGGACGCAAAATCGTCTTAGTAGTAATACGATTTAACTTACAAAGTGTACTAATAGAAACACCACGCAATTTTGCTATACGAGACAAGGTATCTCCACTCTTCACCTTATGATATCTGATGGCTCCGTCACTTGCCAACTGAGCATCATGAGCACCAGCCTTGCTGCTTGCACCACCCTTAGATCTTCTGAATGTATATGTATCTGCTACGATATCCTGTTTCGGGAAGTCAAACATATAAACCGGATTAATAGCAATACCCAGAAAACGGGTTTCAAAGTGAAGATGTGAACCTGTAGAACGTCCGGTATTACCACCCAGACCAATTACTTCACCGGCTTTTACCAATTGATTCTCTTCAACCAATTGCTTGGACAAATGCCCGTACACAGTCTCTAACCCATTATCATGACGAATGACTACATATTTACCATACCCACGACGTTCATATTTAACAATACGTACCTTTCCATCAAAAGCAGCTACGATTGTATCACCAATATTCACTTTAAGATCAAGTCCGTTATGCATTCTTCTCCAACGAGGGCCGAAAGGCGAAGTAATGCGTGTACTTGGAGTAGGCATATGGAAACCGGTCAGGTCAATGGTGTAAGTTTCGGGAATGATAACATCCTTTCCGTAAGCATGCACATACTGATTACTCCAGTTCGGATAAAGACTTAATGCGGGATATTCAGCTTGTTCGGCACGAATCTGCTTTTGCAGTGCCAAAGAGTCTACTGTTTTTAATTTCTTGTCAATTGGGGCCTGCCGGGCGATCAAGTCCTGAGAAAAAGAGTTCAGGCTGACCATAGCCACTGCGGCAATCATTACGGTTTTAATACAATTGAAATTCATTCGTTTTCGTCAATTCAATTAATATTCGTCATTTGCATACAGATAATCAAATGTCACCTGTTTGTAATCGAATATCTCTTCTGGTTTAAAGAATCTGGTTAATTCGGCTGCCGCGGTCTCAGGTGAATCAGAAGCATGAACTATATTCTCTTGAAAGCTCATACTGTAATCCCCACGAATAGTTCCCGGTGCTGCCAGACGCCCGTTAGTAGGACCAGCCAACGTACGGACAGTTTGAATTGCGTCCACCCCCTCGAAGCAACAAATGACAACAGGAGCTGTCATCATAGAATCTTTCACACGCTGAAAGAAAGGCTTTGTACTCAGGTGGGCATAATGTTCACTTAATACTTCGTCTGTCAACTTCATCATCTTCATACCAGCCAAACGTAAACCTTTACGTTCAAAACGATGAAGTATTTCACCGATTAACGCCCGCTGAACGGTACATGGCTTCAAGATGACTAACGTTTTTTCAATCATAAGATGACTTCTTTCAAAGTGTTAAATGGCACATTTATTATAAAATTCTTCCAAAGATAGCATTTCCCGACGAAAAACAAGGTACTTCCTTAACTTTTTTTTCGTAGTCCGAAAAGCAAACAGTAAGGGAAAGAGGTTCTAAAGTCCTATAAATAGGAGAAATAATAAGAAATATGTTTTGCAGCATGTTTTGCAAATAAGCTGTATGTTTAACCGTTTTTTTCAACTTATAGAAGCCCAGTTAACGTTCGTCTTACGAAGTGCTTTAAGCTGCTGCCACAATATCTGATTCTCCGGATTACGAGCTTCCGGATCGATATCAACAATTTCTTGTGCAACATTACGGACATATTGCAACAACTGACCATCCCGGGCAATATCAGCTATCTTCAAATCAAAAGCAATGCCACTTTGCTGGGTACCCTCCAAATCTCCCGGACCACGCAATTTCAAATCAGCCTCCGCTATTTCAAAACCGTCATTAGTACGTACCATGATTTCAAGTCGTTTGCGGGTTTCCTCAGTAAGTTTATAATTTGTCACCAGAATACAATAAGACTGTTCGGCACCACGCCCCACACGACCACGAAGCTGATGGAGCTGTGATAATCCGAAACGCTCAGCATTCTCAATAATCATAACAGAAGCATTGGGTACATTTACTCCTACTTCAATAACGGTAGTGGCCACCATTATTTGTGCCTCTCCCGATACAAAAAGTTGCATTTGTTCGTCCTTCTCGACAGGTTTCATTTTCCCGTGAACTTTACAGACTTTACATTCAGGAAACTCTTCACAAATCTGCAAATAACCTTCTTCCAGATTCTTCAAATCAATCTTTTCGCTCTCTTTTATAAGCGGATAAACAATATAAATCTGGCGTCCTTCGACAATCTGTTTATGAACAGACCGATAAAGGCTTTCCCTCCTGTTATCAAACTGATGAACAGTAGAGATAGGCTTCCTGCCAGGAGGCAATTCATCAATGATGGAAACATCAAGATCTCCATACAAGGTCATCGCCAACGTACGGGGAATCGGGGTGGCCGTCATCACGAGTACATGAGGAGGCTGTACATTTTTACTCCACAAACGGGCACGTTGTGCTACACCGAAACGATGTTGCTCATCTATAACCACAAAACCAAGAGATGAGAAATTGACAGTATCCTCAATAACGGCATGGGTACCGATCAGTATATTAACGTCTCCGGTGAGCAAACCGGAAAGAATAGTCTCCCGTTTTTTACCTTTCACCGAGCCAGTAAGTAACTCTACGCGAATATCCATACCGAAAAGAAGCTCCTTTATCGTTTCATAATGCTGGTTGGCAAGTATTTCCGTAGGAGCCATCATACATGCCTGATAACCGTTATCAAGCGCCATCAACATACTCATCAACGCTACCAATGTCTTTCCACTTCCCACATCACCCTGTAACAAACGATTCATTTGCCGCCCGGACCCAACATCCTGACGAATTTCTTTCAGTACACGTTTCTGCGCACCGGTAAGTTCAAAAGGAAGGTTACGGGAATAAAACGTATTGAATACGTCACCGACAACTTCAAAAACATATCCCCGGTATCTCCGCTGACGGTCTTTGGCATAGCGTAGAATATTGAGTTGTACATAAAAAAGCTCTTCAAATTTCAAACGATACTGTGCCTTACGCAGAAGTTCCGGATTGACAGGAAAATGAATATTACGCAAAGCCTCTGTCAATGGCATCAAATGATGACCAGCAAGGATCTTAGGAGATAAAGTTTCAGGAAGCGGTTCTTGTATTTGCTGAAGCACAGCCGCCATCATCTTGGCTATTGCATGAGAATTGAGGAAGCTACGCTTCATCTTCTCCGTTGTATTATAATAAGGTTGCAATCCGGTAGCAGTAAGCTTTAGTTCGGATGGCTTATCCATATCGGGATGCGCCACATTGATACGTCCGCCAAAGACAGTCGGCTTGCCAAATACAATGTATTCTTCGTGAACTTTATATTTACCTATGATAAATTTGATTCCCTGAAACCACACTAAATCTACCACTCCTGTTCCGTCAGAGAAATGTGCCACTAATCTACGCTGACGTCCTTCACCAAAAGTTTCAAAACCCAGTATCTGCCCTTTCAATTGAATATAGGGCATATTTCCATCTATCTCATGGATATAGTAAATACGACTACGGTCAACATATTTATAAGGAAAATAGTAAATAAGATCGTGCACGGAATATATCTCCAACTCTTTGTTGAGTACACCCGCCTTCTGTGGCCCTACGCCGGATATATATTTTATGTCACGTGTAGCTAAATCAAACATTCACCAGAGCACTACTTATTTTCAAATCAAAAGGAGTGGTAATCTTTATATTTTCCCGATTCCCTTCTGCCAGACAAACAGGAACTCCCATTGCTTCCACAACGGAAGCATCATCAGTAAAAAAAGGAGTATACTCCTGTGCATAAGCTTGTTTCAAAAGTTCTGCATCAAATACCTGCGGAGTCTGAACTAATTTATAATCATTACGGCTTACCGTCTCACTACCTGTTTCTGTTATATGACGTACTGTTTCTACCACATCAATTACCGGTATTACTGCTTTTTTTATAGCAGCCAGTTCATAGCAACGTTTTATAACTTCCGGAGAAACAAACGGACGTACTCCATCATGTACTCCCACCAACCCGGAGTTAACACAAGCCAAGCCATTCTTCACAGAATGAAAACGTGTTTCACCTCCGTCAACAACAGTATGTTCAATAACAAATGAATGCTTTGCACAGAGTTCCTGCCAGTAAGTTTGCTGCTCTTTGGGCAATACAAGAATGATTTTCATCGTCCTGTCAAAATGATGAAAAGCTTCAATGGTATGCATTAACACAGGTTTTCCACCAATAGGAAGAAATTGTTTGGGAAGATCACTCCCCATACGCAATCCCTTACCACCGGCAACAATCAAGACAGTATGAGTCATAGCATCAGCGTCTTACACACATTGCCTCTACCAATTCTTCTACTTTCTCTTTACCTTCGAGTTTTTCTACAATAGCCAATGCAAAGTCCATAGCAGCACCCGGTCCCATACCTGTAATAATATTACCATCTACTACAACCGGTTCATTAACACATTCAGCTCCGTCAAGATATTGCTCAAAACTTGGATAGCAGGTCGCCTTGCGCCCTTTCAACAGGCCGAGTTTACCAAGTACCATAGGTGCTGCACAAATAGCTGCAATCGGTTTGTTCTTCTCTGCAAAGTTCAGAATCAGTTTGCGCAACCCCTCATGCTTGTCAAGAGTAGCCGCACCGGGCATACCGCCAGGCAACAATAACAGATCAGCATCAAAAAAGTCACAGTTCACGAAATTAACATCGCAAAGTACCGAAATATCATGTGCACCAACAACGATTTCATCTGGAGTCACAGATACAATTTCTACATTCAATCCGGCACGTCTCAGCGTGTCAATAGCGGTGAAGGCTTCAATCTCTTCAAATCCGTCTGCGAAAAAAGCATATACAGTTCCCATACTCTAAATAATATGCCAACACCAATCAGTTATCCACCAATTGGCTGGCGCGTTAATTGGTTAATTATTTATCTCAAATTAAAGTAATACGTTATAGTGCCTGTCTGGTTATTCACACCCTCCACAGCATTAAAGCGAGCTCTTTTGGCAGCATCTTCCGCTGCTTTACGCAATGCAGTGTTTACTGTGTTCGTCTGACGATTAATACTTGTGGCAATCACATGTCCGGCCGGATTCACAGTAATAGAAACTACCACACGGCCTTCTTCCTGAACATTGTACACAGGACGAGGTAAACCTCCTTCTCCTATAGAACGCCCACCAAGATCAAATGTACCATAGCCACCCGTACCCGTTTTAGCTCCGGACGACGAATTACCATCTTTACTGCCTTCTACACCTGTACCACTATTAGCTGTTCCCTTGCTTCCGTCCATCTGAGCACCTTTACCAAAAGCTCCCGAAACTCGTTTTGCTGCGGCTTCTGCTGCAGCTTTCCGTTCTCGTTCTGCTTTTTCTTCAGCAAGTTTTTTTGCCTCTGCAGCCTTCTCAGCAGCAGTTTTCTCGGGCTTCTTCACCACTTCAGGCTTTTCCTTTTTAGGCTCAGCTTTAGGCTTTATGACAACCGTTTCCTCTTCTGTCTGTGTTATCATCTCCTGCTCCACGGTTTCCTGTGGTTCTACCACTTCCGGCACATCCTCCGGAGGGAGAACATCCACATCTACCATTGTAGAAGGATCATAATTCCCTAAAGAAGCATCTACATTCCCCATCATTACGGGCACACCACCTTCATCCTGATTATTGGGGAGAGTGAAACTCACCAGAATCAAAAGAGCAATAATAGCTACATGCACCAACAATGCACCCAACATTCCTATGTATTCACCCTTTTTCTTTCCGTCCATCATTTATTTGTTTCAGGCGGGCGTGTAGCCAACACCATTTTAAAATGATTCTCATTCGCTATATTCAGTACTTTCACTATCTCACGGTAAGGCACTGTTTCGTCTGCGTAAAGTGCGACAAACATTTCCGGTTCTCTTTCTGCACAGCTTTGTAGAAAAGGAGTCAATTCGTCCAACGTCAAAGAATGTTCCTTCTCACTACCGAAAGCCGCATAAAAATTCAGATCCTTATCGATAATCACCCGCGTCAGAGGCTTCGCAGAAGTCTGCTGTTTCCCTTGCGGAAGCAACACTTTAATAGCGTTCGGAGATACCACAGTAGAAGTAATCATAAAAAAGATCAACAACAGAAATATAACATCCGTCATGGATGCCATACTAAAGTTAGGAGATATTTTAGCTCTTCGTTTTAATGCCATATTAATAATTATTTCTGAGCAGGCTCATTGAGTAAATCCATGAAAGCCATTGTCTTTGATTCCATTTTGTTTACCACACGATCTACCAGCATCACGAGGTAGTTATAAGCAAACATAGCAATAATACCAACAATCAAACCACCCACTGTACTAATCATTGCTTCATAAATTCCTCCCGAGAGCAACGTTATATCAATATTCCCACTACCTGCATTGGCCATATTATAGAAAGCACGTACCATACCGGTTACCGTACCCAAAAAGCCCAACATCGGAGCACCACCTGCAATCGTAGCCATTACAGGCAATCCTTTTTCCAGTTTAGCCACTTCGATATTTCCTACATTTTCGATAGCTGCCTGTACATCGTTTACCGGACGACCAAGACGGCTTATTCCTTTCTCAATCATACGAGCGGAAGGAGTATTTACAGTACGGCAATAGTTTATGGCAGACTTAATTTCTCCGCTATGAATATAATCTTTTATTTTATCCATAAACATCGGATCTTCCTTGTTCGCTTTCCGAATAGCGTACATACGTTCAAACAGGATATAGAAACATCCTACTGAAAGTACAGCCAGTACAATCATAATCCAGCCACCTTTCACAGCCATATCAAGCATATTCATCTCTGCCGGAGCATCTACAGGTGTAAGTACCGGATTGGCTGTTGCCAGAGAATCAGCCATACTTGCGGCCCCTTGGGCCAATAACAGAAGTGTATTCATTAGCGAAGACAATTTTTATATTCCTGGATAGTACGTTCGAGTCCCAGATAAAGCGCATCACTTATCAATGCATGTCCAATAGAAACTTCGTCCAGCCAGGGAATGTTTTTATAAAAGAAATTCAAATTCACCAAACTAAGATCATGTCCGGCATTCAGCCCAATCCCCAGTTTACGTGCCACCTTAGCAGCTTCAACAAAAGGAGCAACAGCAGCCTCCGGATCTTTAGAAAAAGCAGTAGCATAAGGTTCTGTATAAAGTTCTACTCTATCAGCACCAGCCTTTGCTGCATATTCAATCATCTCCGCATCAGCAGATACAAATACAGAAGTACGAATCCCGGCAGTATTAAACGCATCAAGTACCTCTGTCAGAAAATCAAAGTTAACCTTTGTATCCCAACCGGAATTGGAGGTAATTTGAGAAGGAGAGTCAGGAACTAAAGTTACCTGGTGAGGCTTTACCTTCAACACAAGATCAATAAACTCGGGAGAAGGATACCCTTCAATATTAAATTCTGTTCGTAATAGCGGACGTAAATCATATACATCAGCCATACGGATATGTCGTTCATCAGGTCGGGGATGAACAGTTATTCCGTCCGCTCCAAAAGCCTCACAGTCCAGTGCCACCTTTACCACATTAGGAACATCTCCACCGCGGGCATTCCTCAAGGTAGCCACCTTATTTATATTCACACTTAATCTAGTCATCATTACATGAATTGTTTGCTGCAAAAATACAAATATTAGTAACACCATAACAGCAATCCCGAAAAAAAATGCCAAATTTGCATCCTAACTAATGATGTTACATATGAAATTTGCTATCTTCGGAAATACGTATCAAGCCAAAAAATCATCACACGCAGAAACATTATTCCGCATTCTGGAAGAACACGATGCTGAAATATTCCTGTGCAGAGAATTTTATCACTTTCTGGTATCGGATATGAAATTGAACATCCATCCTGCCGGATTGTTTGATGGCAATAACTTTTCGGCCGATATGGTTATCAGCATTGGTGGAGACGGAACTTTTCTGAAAGCAGCCAGCAGAGTTGGCGACAAGAACATTCCGATTCTAGGAATCAATACCGGACGTTTGGGATTTCTTGCTGATATATCTCCGGCAGAGATGGAGAAGACCTTTAATGAAATACATACAGGACAATATAGCGTGGAAGAACGTAGTGTACTTCAACTGATATGTGATGACAAACACTTACAATACTCTCCATATGCACTTAATGAAATTGCAATATTAAAACGCGATAGCTCATCAATGATCAGCATACGAACAGCGATAAATGGAGCTTTCCTCACTACGTATCAGGCAGATGGATTAATAATTTCAACACCTACAGGTTCTACGGCCTACTCACTCAGCGTAGGGGGGCCTATCATTGTACCGCATTCCAAAACAATAGCCATTACTCCTGTAGCGCCACACAGTCTTAACGTACGTCCAATTGTTATTTGTGATGATTGGGAGTTAACCCTTGATGTGGAAAGTCGTAGCCACAATTTCCTCGTAGCCATAGACGGACGAAGCGAAACATGTAAAGAAACAACACGACTAACAATCCGAAAAGCTCCTTACGCTATCAAAGTAGTAAAACGCTACGACCATATCTTCTTCGACACCTTACGATCTAAACTGATGTGGGGAGCCGATAACAGAATATAGTGCTTCCCGCACGGGGAAGTTCGCCAAGCGGTGTTTACGCTGGTTCACCACAGAGTTTCACCACCACCAACAAAAGAATCCCCCTTCCATCAATCATCTTGACGAAAGGGGGATTCAAAAAACGGCGACTACCTACTCTCCCACTGTTA